>JBKJKL010000131.1:0-3215 GCA_046597485.1 Chthoniobacterales bacterium | reverse complement strand
TTCCAAGGTGCGAATCTTCGTGCCGTTCACTTCGTCCACGATCGCGGCACGATAGGGTTGCAGGTAGGTGTTGATCGGGTCCGGCAGGATGTTGGTCAGGACGATGATCTCCGGATGGGCGCGATAGATTTCCTCGATCACGAAGTAATCGAAGAAGTGTCGCAGCCGCAGATCCTGAGGTTGATAGGCCTGCACGAGATCGAGCGAGAGCGGCTGAAAAAGGAGACCACCGTAGAGGACGTACCGCGCCTGCAGATCGTAGGTGTGACCCTGAATCGCGTAGGGCGGGATGCCGCCGAGTTCCAGACTTACCGTCAGCCGTTCCTTACCGCGCAGGACGTCCAGCTTGACCGAGTCGCCCTTGTATTTGCGCTCGACCACTTCCGGCATCTCAACGCGCTCGCCTTCGAGTTCGACAAAGCCGTCACTCGCGATCGGGTGATCGTCGATCGCCAGCAGGACATCTCCGGACTGTAACTTGCCCGCGGAATGGCTGGCCGCCACGACTGTCTCGACCAGCACGCCGCGGTCGTTCTCTTCCAACCCGAGGAAGCGCCGCTGCGCCGGGTTCTGCAGTTTGAAATAGGTCACGCCGACATCGACATATTTGTCGTAGCGACCGTCGCTCACGTCCTTGAGGAAGCGCGAGATGACCGGCGTCGGGATCATGTAGGCAACGCCTTGCGCGACATCGCCGCTGTAGCCCTGGAAAGCGACGCCGACGACTTTCCCGTTCTGCATCACCGGGCCGCCGCTGTTTCCGGGGTTGATCTGCGCGCTGATTTGGATCGCGAGGTGCTGGTCGATCGAGGAGTGGGTGTAAAGCTGGAAGTCGACCCGCGAGACGATTCCAGTCGTGACTGACATGCGCTGTCCGCCGATCGGGTAACCGTAAGCGGAAACCGTGGACTCCAATTCCGGAATGCCACCGAAATTGAGCGGCACCATGTCCTTGTAGAATTCCGGCGCCGCGACGCCAATGAGCGCCAGATCGCAATCGTGCGCGACGAAGAGAACCTTCGCGGGATATTTATTCGGGTCGCCCTCGCGCTCGACTGTCAGGTAGCGGCTGTTGCTCACAACGTGGGCGTTCGTCATGATGCGCTGCCCGTCGACCACGAAGCCCGCGCCCACGCCGCGCTGGAGCGCGCCGGAATTCCACGGCGCGCGATAGTCCGGTTCCAATTCGGTCGCCGTGATGCGGACCATGCTTTTCTGCACGCGGCCATTTGGCCGGGTCGGCACCGCCACGGGGGCGGGCATCGCAGCCGCTGGAGCGATGCTGGCAGCGGCCGACGGCGTGGCGTTCGGCGTACCGGCAGCGGGAGGAGTGCCGCGCTGCTGCGCGTTAAGTTCAGCGGCGAAGAAGAGGCAGACCAACCAAAGAAACAAGCGGCGGCTCATCGAAAGTGCGGGGAAGATGGGGATAGTTGGTCGCGAAAGCAAACGACGCGGATTGGAAGAGCGCGCCGGGTCTCAGATGCCGGCGCGGTCGAGCAGCGACGCCAGCACGGTGGTGGCCTCAAAAACTTCGCAGGCCAGGGCGCGCGCCGCTTTCGCATGCCGCTTGTAGTCGAGGTTGATCATCTTCACCGCTTCCACAATCTCGCCTAACGAGTGAAACGGAATCACCCCGCCGGCGCTGCCGTAGTATTCGGTGAAGCCGGTCTCCTGCGTGATCACCGGCCGCCCGCTCGCCAGATAGCAGGCGCTCCGGTCGCTGAACCAGCCAGTGTGCAGTCGCACGTATTGCTCCTTCGCGACCGTGAATTCGCCTTTCGAGTCGGCGAGGTAGGAGCGGTAACGGTGAATATCCGCGCTTAAACCCTCCGCGGAGCGAAGCCGCCAGCCGTTGTCGGTGAACGCGGAATGCGTTTCGACGTCGGCGATACTGGTCGCGATCTCAAACGTTTCGCCGGCCTGTGCCGGCGCCTCGACAAAACGCATAAACTCGAGCGACTTGCTCCAGAGATACTTCTCGCCGCGCCACTCGATGTCCTTCAAGTCGCTCGTGTTCCAGTTCGCGATCGTGGTGAAGACGGCACCATCTGGCGGCGCCGGATCGCTCTTCCAGAAATCGGTCACCACCGGCTGCCGCGTGGGCAACCATTTAAACTTATGCGTCGGGACAGGGAACCGATCTGTGCCCACGTTTTCGCCGAAGGTGAAGAGCGCGCGATGCTGGCCGAGGTATTCGATGGTAGCGGGCTCGCCCTGGTCGACCTTGATCTGCTCCAGGCCGGGATCGCTCTCGATGTAGATGAGGCGATCGTTGCCGCGCAGGTCATCGTTCAATTCCTGCGCGCCGCAAACGTTCAGAATGACGTCTGCTTCGCGATAGAGTTCGCGGATGCGCGCCAGCGGAAGTCCGTAGGTAGGGAAACCCGGAAGATGTCGCGCGCAAAAACTCCAACGTCCGGCGAAATCAAATTCCACCGCGAGCCGCTCGAGAAAATCGGCCGCATAACCGCACTGCTCGGTCACTTCGCCGGCCGACGGGTCGTAGGGATGGCGGGCCGAATCTTCGATGTAATAGACTTCGTGCCCGAGGCGCTGCAGGCCCGCGATGTAGTGCAGATGCTGCCAGACCACGCCCGCAATCGGGATCGAGCCCATGAAGCCCATCACCACGATGCGCTTGCGGTCCATCGCGCGAGCTAAAGCTGTTTCACGATCACGGCGGGATTGCCGGCTACGACTACGTTTGCCGCCACGGCCTTCGTCACCACGCTGCCGGCCGCGACCACGGAGTTTTCGCCAATCGTGACTCCGCGCAGGATGGTCGCGTTCATTCCGATCCAGACATTGTCGCCGATGCGCACCGGCGCGGTGCGGAGCGCAGGCCGCGGCGGGCGGCCCTCGAAGTACGGCGCGAGCGCTTCGGCGTCAATCCGCCGTTGCGCCGGATCGAGCGGGTGGAAGTCGCCATCCGCAATCCCAACGCCCCACGAGATGAGGCAATGCGAGCCGATCTCGATCCGTTCCTCGCACATGAGGAGAGCGCCGTTCAGCAAAGTGAAATCTCCGATCGCGCAGCTTCCGTTTTCGCCGATGGCAAACGAGCAACCCGCGTAGCAAGAAACATGATCGCCGATCACGACGGCGCACGGCGCGCGGCTGCGCAGCTTCCGGAAAATCTGCGCGCTCTCGCAGTAAAAGCCGGCGCCGTAAACGACGTTGTCCGGGATGGGATGCTCCCACCAGTCATGTTCCAC
>JBKJKL010000470.1:0-2978 GCA_046597485.1 Chthoniobacterales bacterium | reverse complement strand
GCCGTCGGAGTTCGGGATGGCGAGGACCGGCGTGCGGATCGTCGAGTAGCTCGCGTATTCCGACGGGTCGGTCGGAATGAAGAGATTGTTCGCGTCGTTCCCGCCGGCGAGAAAGATGCAGACGAGCGCCTTGTAATCACCGGGTGTGACCTGCGCCATGGCGGCGTTGATCAGGCGCAAGTCGCGCAGGGTATTGGTCAGCGCGGCAGTGCCGAGTGCGGCGCAGGCCGCGGTGCGGATGAACTTGCGGCGGGTGGTGAAGGTGCTGAAGTCGTGCGGTTCCATGGCTAACGCTGGATCGCGTATTCGGGCGAGGTGATGATCAGGTGGACGATGGCGCGGACGCGATCGCGCATCTGGCTGGAGGTCGGGGTGACGCTGAGCGGGAAGTTGGTCGTGTTCGCGACGAAGCTCACGATCTTGGTTTTGGCTTCGGGCGTGAGCTGTCCGCCGGTCAGGAGATCGCCCAGCTTGTCGACCAGTGTCGGGATGGCGGCGTTCTGGACCTGCGCGGAAGTCATGTAAGCGCTGAGGTCCATCGTGATCGCGTTGCCCCCGGCGCGATAACTCGTTAGGCCGTTGCTGTTCGACGACGAAAGGATCGCAGAGGCAAGCGCATTCGTGAGCACGATGACGTTTGTGTCGGTCGTGAGCTGGAATTCTGGAGTGGTGATGTTCGCCGTGGCGAGCGGGCCCGGATATTTGTAATCGGGGAAGAAGAAGTTGAAGACCGTCGGCGAGTTCAGCGGCGTCTGGGCCAGGTCCGTTTCGCTGGAAGCGGCGGTAATGTCGTATTTGCTCTGGTTCAAGCTGACCACGCCGGAGCGGTTGTAGGGCGGCGGGACGAGCATGTAGACCGTGGAGATAAAGAGCTGCTCCGGAACGAGGGTGGAGTTGGGCAGGACGATGGTGAAACGCCGTTCGTCCAGAATACTCGCGACAGTGAACTCCGCGTCCGTATTGCGCGAGCCACTGCCGCTCGCGAAGTCGATCCAGACGTGGTCGTTCACCTGCAGACCGTGGTTGGCGAAGGTGGAGACGGTGATCGTTGAGGTAGGCGGCGTGCCGGAGTTGCGCAGGATGTAGCCGGCGCTCTGGCGTGGCATGAGCGCACTTCCGGTGCGGAGGGAGGCTGGCGGCGGATTCTCCGTAGTGGTAACAGCGAACTGACCGGGGACCGGAATGCTATCGACCGTGTAGATGCCCGAGGGTGGTCCAGTGTTTGAGAAATCGAGGAACACCTTGGCTCCGATCACGCCCGGTCCGGCGTTGGAGAGCGTAATGGTGTTGGAACCCGCGGGCTGGCTGTAGTTGACCGAAGTAACGCCGGTCATCGCCACGCTGAAGGTGTTCGTTCCCGGCGGCGGGTTGCTTAGGACGGTGTAGTTCGCGGAGGTCGGATTCGTGAAGGTGATCGGCGTGTTACCGGTGAAATCGAGCGCGACGGCCTGGCCGGAGGAGAGGCGATGCGGTGTAGTGGTGGTGAGGTTGATGGCGGTGGTGCCGGTCTGCGCGTAGCTGCCGGTCGCGCCCTTCGCGAGAAACGCGCGCGCCGGGCCCGTCAGGCGCAGGAGGGGCTCGCGTTGTTTGCCGCTCCTGTTCCCAAGGGCCGCGGGCAGGGCGGTGTTGCGCGCTTCGCCATCGAGCAGGATGGCGCGGATAACAGCCTGCATGTCGCCACGCACGTGTTGGCGCGTGCCATCGTCCTCAAACTTCTGCGCGACGCGCTGCACGTAGCCCGGGCTCGGGTTGCTGGTCACGAGGCGTTGGATCAACTGCCGGCAGACGAAAGGCGCGACGCTCGCGTGATTAAAAATGCCGTCGAGCGCCTTCTCAAGATCGTTCAGGCAGTAGGTGTCGAAAGTGGGCGAGTCCGGGCTCGCCTCGCTTCCGCCCGGCGGAGTTGCGATAAGACTGAAGCCTTGCGCCGCGCGGAGGACGACGTTGTCGAGCAGGACCTTCGTCCCGAGTTCGTGCCGGGTCGGCACCAGGACCATCGGGTCGATGAAATTCGATGCGGGGATGAAGCTGGTCGGCAGGCGCCCGTTGCCTTGGAGCGGCTGGTTGTAGTTCCAGCCGGTGAAGACGCGCGCCATTCCGCCGATCACTTCTTGGTTATAGGTCGGGACAAGGTTGCCCTGCGAGTCGAGAACGAGCGTGCCGTCCGGCCAGAGGCGGTTCAGGCCTAACGAGAACAACTGCATGATTTCGCGCGCGTAGTTTTCGTTCGGATGCTGGCCGAGGGTCAGGTCGCCCTTCTGGTTCGCGCGCATGTCGAGATAGAGGCCCATCGCGGGCGTGAGTGTGACCGCCTTGAGGATGTCGCGGAAGTTGCCGAAACAGTTATCGAGCAGCGTGTCGTAGTAGCTGGCGAGGGCGCGGCCGTTGTTATTCAGGACGCCAGCGTTCGAGGCCACCATGAGCTCGCTCAGGGCGAAGGCGACGCGTTGCCGCAGCTGGTCGGGCGCGGTGATCGCCCGCTTCCACCAGACACTGAAAACAAGGTCCGCGGGATACGGATTGTCCGGATCGGTCGAGATCCGCGCGAGCACTTCGGGCAGGATGCGGGTGGCGGGTTCGCCGAACTCCCGGTCGAACCAGAGATCGAGCGCGTAGCGCTTAACGAAATCGACGTCTTCCGGCGTCGCGCCGAAGGTGGCCTGGTTCAGGAAACGCGCGGCGCCGGCATCGGTCGACAGATTAGCCGAGTCGTAACTTGGATCGGGCTGCGGCGTGGGCGGGGTTTGGGAGCCTTGCACCGAACTGAAGTGCCCGAGGACTTCGCCCGCCGGATAGTTCACGGAATGGATGTTGATGTAGGCCTTGCCCGTCTGAATCAGGCTCACGATGTCGGCGGCGGTGACGGTCCCGACGTCGGTGATATTCCAGATGTAGGCGCCGTCCGCCGTCTTCAATTCGGGATGGAACCGGTCGATGACATCGACCGGTTCCATCCCGAATTGAAGACGGCCGACGGT
>JBKJKL010000463.1:0-3718 GCA_046597485.1 Chthoniobacterales bacterium | reverse complement strand
CCGCACAATCATCCTCGATGGCCTGCTCGGGCTCGGAACGCAGCTGCCGTTGCGCGAGCCGATCCGGGCTGCCTGCCGCGAGATCAACCAGCTGCGGCGCGAGCAATCGGCTTTCGTTATCTCGCTTGATTTGCCGACCGGGCTCGAGGGAGAATCGGGCAAAGCCGATGCGGATGCGGTTGTCGCCGATCTCACGGTCACGATCGGTTTCGCGAAGGCCGGCCTGCTCGCGGATGGGGCGTTGAATTTGGTTGGGCGCCTCGAAGTTGTTCCGCTCGCAGAATTGCATGCGCCTAACGAGTCATCCGCCATTGTCGCGTCCGCGACCGCGCTGCGAGCGTTGCTCCCGCCGCGCGACTTCGGCGCTTACAAAAATCAATTCGGCCGCATCGGCGTGGTCGCAGGCTCGCGCGGATTGGTCGGCGCCGCGTTGCTCGCTTCCTTCGGCGCGCTGCGGGGAGGGGCCGGGCTGGTCGAGCTGTTTGTCCCAGAAGAACTTTACGACCTTCTCGCCGCCGCTGCCGCGCCCGAGACGATGGTGAAGCCGATCCGCTCCTACCGCGATCTGCTCGATGAACCGGTCGACGTTTGGGCCGTCGGTCCTGGGCTCGGCCGCGCGCATGATGCCGACATCCTGCACCTGATCGAGCACGCCACGGTTCCGATGGTCATCGATGCCGATGGCTTGAACGCGCTCGCCACCGAGATGGACATCTTGCGGCGCGCCGCCGGGCCGCGTCTGCTCACGCCGCATCCCGGCGAAATGAAGCGCCTCTTCCCCATCGAAGGCGTCAGCCGCGCCGAGCATGCGCGGCGTTTCTGCGCTGCCTTCCCGAAGGCCACGCTTCTCTTCAAGGGCAGCCGCTCCATCATCGCGCAGCACGGCTATCCGTTGAGCTACAACACGACCGGCCATCCGGGGATGGCGACCGGCGGGATGGGCGACAGCCTCACCGGCATTTGCGCAGCGCTGCTTGGGCAAAAGCTTTCGCCCTATAACGCGGCCCGGCTTGGCGCGTGGACCTGCGGGCGGGCTGCGGAAATCGCGCTCTTTGACGGCGATGCGAGCGAGCAGTCGCTCCTGCCGACAGATGTGGTGGCGCATCTCGGCCGCGCCTTCCAGAACCTCCGCGACAGCGGAAATTAGGTCGGACAGCCCGGAAGCATTTCTTTCTTTCAGAACGGTTTGGCGCCCCTTACCCTATCGGTCGCGTGCCTCACAGCCGGGGCTCGCCTGACCTACTCCTCCGTGCAGAATGCCCTTCGCCACTTGCGCGGGCGCTTGATCGCGCTCGCCATTTTTTGTTTTGCCTCGGTCATTTCTCCGGTCCGCGCCGAGATCGACGCGAGCCTGACCACGCAGGTCTGGAAGCTGTATTTCGGCCTGACCGATGCGCAGGTGAACGATCCCGCCTGGCTCGCGCAGGACGATGATCGCGACGGCGTCGCGAATGGGACCGAGCTTGCCGCCGGCACAAACCCGCTCCGGGCCAACTCGACCATCGCCATCAAAGACGTGACCGCGGATGCGGATTTCGTCTATCTCCGCTTTCCCAGCGTGCGCGGAAAACTCTACAGCGCGGAGTGGAGCATGCAGCCCATGGGGGGCTGGACCGCCTTCACTCCCGCCGCGCAAATTACCGGCAACGGCAACTCCCTGACGCTCCCCGCACCGCGGATCGTCAACGCCTACTACCGCATTCGCTTCGACGAGATCGATACGGATGGCGACGGCGTCTCCGATTGGACCGAGATCGTCGCTGGGCTCGACCCGAACAACACGCACACTCGCGGTTCACCGAATGACGATCACACCACGCTGACCGCCGAGTTAGTCAACGCGAACGTCGTCACCATCGTCGCGACCGATCCCGCGACGACCCAGCCGCCCGACAGCAGCACCATCGCGGACGCGCTCGGCTCGATTACGGTGATGCGGGGCGGCACCTTGAACTTCAGCACGATCACGGTGCCGTTGCAGAAAAGCGGGACCGCAATCGAAGGCGTGGATTTCGCGACGTTGCCGCCGTCCGTCACCTTCCCCGTCAAGACAGCCGCGGTGAAAGTGCCGATCACGCCGCTGGCCAATCCGAGCCGGCTCAGCAACTCGACCGTCACGCTCGAACCGGTCGCGGGCGGTGGTTACACGCTTGGGACGCCGGCTAGCGCGAGTGTGGTCATATATCCCGCCGGAGTCGCGCGCGGCACCGGGCTGACCGGCACCTATTACAACTCCACCGCGACTGCAATCAATGCCGGCTACAGCCCAAGCCTTTTCGTTAATGCGACCGCCTCCCGCAATGACTCGAAAATCGACTTCAATTTCTCGACCACTGGCATCCTGCCCACCAACGTCAGCACGACCAATTTTACCGTCCGTTGGCAGGGACAGGTGCAGCCGCAGTACAGTGAGACCTATTACTTCGTCGCGCGCACCGATGACGGCGTGAAACTGTGGGTGAACGGGCAATTGATCATCGACAAATGGGTCAACCAGACCGTGCGCGACTGGACGGGCGCGATCGATCTGCGGGCCGGCGTCCTCTACGACATCAGGATGGAGTACTACCAGTCGACCGGCAGCCGGGAAGCTCACCTCTCCTGGTTCAGCGACAGCCAGGTAAAGCAGATCATCCCGACCGCGCGGCTTTATCCTGCGACGACTGCGCCGCCCAGCCTGACAAGCGCGCTTAAGACCTACGGCTTCCTTGGCCGACCATTTAACTTCGCGCTCATCGCGAGCAATGCCGCTAGCGTCGCGACCACCTACACGCTTAACCCGGGCAGCGGCACCCTGCCGCCCGGCCTGAGTTTAAATCCGAGCACCGGCTTGATCAGCGGCACGCCGACCCAAGCCGGTAGCTACCAGGTGGCGGTGACCGCGACGAATGCGAACGGCGCCGGCAGCTCGGTCCTGCAGATCGTAATCGTCGATAGCGGTAACGCCATCACGCGCGAAGTCTGGACGAGCGGCGTAACCGGCACGGCGGTCTCCGATATTCCGGTTAACACCCCGCCGACCTCGAGCGACAACTCGCTCGTCACGCTGGAGGATAATACTAGCTACCCTGACTACAGCGGAGAGCGGTTACGCGGTTACTTCACCGCGCCCGCGACAGGTAACTATTTCTTCTGGGTTGCTGGGAGCAACGCGGCTGAGCTCTGGATTTCGAACGACTCGGAACCGGTGAACAAGGTCCGCCGCGCCACCGTCGCCGCGCCCGGCACTGGAGCACGCACTTGGGATTCGCAAAAGTCGCAACGCTCGGCCTGGCTCTCGCTCGTCGAAGGTCGGCGTTATTATTTTGAAGTGCTGCATAACAAGGGCGTCGGCACCGCGACTGACAACGTCGCGGTCGCGTGGCTGCAGGACGCGACCGGCACCCTGCCGCTGCCAGTGCCAAACAATACCGGCGTCGTCCCGAGTTACCTGCTTTCGCCCTATGATTATCCAGTCACCAACACCGGCGGCGGCGCGCTTTACGCGACGAACATGGCACCGCAAAGCCTGGCTGCCTCACACGCTGTCGGCTCCGCCAGCATCCGCCTGAACGAGACCGGCACGCAGGCCATTCTACGTTTCAGCTACAGCGGATTAAGCGCACCTCGCACCGCTTATCACATTCACAGCGACGCCTTCGGGACGCACCCGAGTCAGATCATCTACGACATCGATGACATCGACCGGTTCCATCCCGAATTGAAGACGGCCGACGGT
>JBKJKL010000406.1:0-2701 GCA_046597485.1 Chthoniobacterales bacterium | reverse complement strand
GCGAAGCTGGCCCGACTCGTTAGGCTGGGGCCGCCGTTGTTATCGCCGGCGACGAGGGTGAGGCTGCCGACCGCGCTGCCCGTGTAGATGCCGAGTAGAGTGTCGAAGCTGCTGCCGTTCGTATCGATCACCACCGTGCCGGAGGATGGGGCCATCCAGTTCCACCAGACGGATTTCCCGCCGGCGTCTCCGCCGTGGTTCGGCTCGCCGGTTTCCTTGGTCGCATTGACGTTGCTGCCGCTGGCCGCGACGGGCGAACCGCTTAGGGTCGACGCGGCGGCAAAGCTGTCGTTCGCCGGCGGAGCATTGGTCTGCGCCGTGGCCAGCCAAAGCGAGGCGTTGATGATCAGCTTGCCGTCATCCCCGCCGCCATCGTTCCAGCCATCGAAAAGCGTGTCGGTGGCCGCGCCGGTGCCGTCGTCGATCGGCGAGCTGTCCCCCGTGGCCACAAATTTTCCCGCGCCGAAGGTGCCGTAGGCCACCATGACGTTGCTGTTCGTGTGCGAGGAGGTTGTCCAGACGGCACCCTTGACGCTGGCGTTTTTCGTCGGGTCGATCGTGATCGAGGCGCCGTCGGAATAAACAAAGCGCGTGATCGTTCCGGCCGCGCCATGCGTGATGGGATTAGTGGCAGAGCTGTCGGCTGATTCGTTGTTCGGCGAAATCTTGTCGCTGTTGAAGACGAGCCCGAAGGGCGCGACCTGCACGCTATTGCCGGAGAAGAGCTCGTTCCAGATGATGACCGAATCTTTCCCGTCCCCGTTGCGGTCAGAGCCGGCATGATCGGCGACGAGGAAAAGACTGCCGCCACCGCGCACGAAACTGACAATCGCGGTCTTCTCCGCGGCGGTGAAGGCGGTGTTCGGCTCGTCGACCACGAGCACGTTGTAATGCGAAAGATCCTGCGCACCGGCGCCATTGAAGGTGATGGCCGTGCCGGGCGGGAGCGTTTCAACATGGTGGCCGCGCTTGACGAGGGCGATGCCCCAAGTGGAAATCGCTCCCTTCCAATAAGTCTCCGGCGTGGAAGCAGTGATGGTGGACTGATCCGGCGTCGGGAAACGCTGCGGGCTGGAGTCCTGGTCGATCACCCAGTCGGCATTCCCGGCCGTCTCCGCATGCGCGGCGTCGAAAAGGAAAGAGGCCGCGAAGCTGCGGCTCGTTAGGCAAAGACAGGCCGTGACGAGGGCGAGGACGAAGTGGGTGCGGGCAATCGCGCCCGGAAACGGTCGGCGGAGGGAGGACATCGAGGGAAAGGAATGCTAGCATCGACTACCCTCGCCACAGGTCAATGGACGGACGACACGACCGCGCTGGCCGCGTTTCCGGGCGCCGAATTGACAGGCCCTCCCCTGCCCCTATAATCCAGACCCCGCGCCGGTCGCCGACCGCTCCGCGGCTCATCCTCAACGGGACTTTTGCCATGCCTTCCACCGAAATTATCCTCACTGAAAACATTCCTGGCCTCGGCGCGGAGGCGGATGTCGTGAAAGTGAAACGCGGCTTCGCGCGCAACTTTCTTCTGCCTCAAGGCAAAGCCTTCGAGGTGACGAAGGCCAGCCTGCGCAAGCTCGACATGTTGAAGGCGAAGCGCGCGGAGCGTGAAGGGAAGGAATTGAACGAAGCGGAAGAAACGGCGCGCCGCATCGGCAAGTCGAAAATGATCTTCACCCTCGAGACCGGAGAGAAAGGCAAGGCTTTCGGCTCCGTGACTGCGAACGACATCGCGACCCGTTTGAAGAACGAAGTGGGCGTCGAGATCGATCGTCATCGCATCGGCCTCGAGCATCCGATCAAGTCGACTGGCGAGCACGAGCTCGAGATCAAGCTGCACCCCGACGTGACTGCGACCCTGAAGTTTATGGTGAAGTCGGCCAGCGAGCCGAAACCGGAAGTCGAAGCGGCGCCGGAATCAACCATGCGCAGCCGTTCGACCCGTCCTCCCTACCGAAAATAGTCCATGCCGAGAGATTCCCAAGGGTCGGATAAACCCGGGGAGCCTCGCAAGACCGCCCGTAATGGACACGGCAACGGTCGAGGCTCGGCAGAGCGGAACGCCGGAAAAGATATTCCCAATCGGCTCACATCCCTTCCACAGGATGTTGGTCGGACTCTCCCCCACAGCGTCGAAGCCGAGCAGGGCGTACTCGGGTCCATGCTCATTTCCCCGCGCGAAATTATCGCCGAGGCGGTGGAGAAGATTAACGAGGAATACTTCTACGTTCCTGCACACCAGACGATCTACAGCGTCCTGGTCGAGCTCTGGAACGCCGTGGCCGGTATTGATCTGATCACCTTCACGCAGACGCTGCGTGACCGGAACATTCTCGACGCAGTCGGCGGCGCGGCTTTCGTGACCAATCTCTTCACCTTCGTGCCGACAGCGGCCAATGTTGGCTTCTATCTCGAGATCGTTCGCGAGAAGTACATCCTGCGACAGATCATCGCCGCCGCGACGGAGAGTGTCCGTCGCGCCTACGAAGAGCAGGACGAGGTCAACGCCCTCCTCGACGAAGTGGAGGCGAAGATCCTCGCGGTCGGCGAAGACCGCTACAAGGCGCAGATGCTCGGGATGAAGGACCAGGTCATGGGCGCGCTCGAGTCGATCGAGCAACTCTGGGAGCGCCGCGGCGGTATCACGGGCATCCCAACCGGCTTTACCGAGCTCGATCGGATGACGAACGGCCTGCACGAGGCGGAG
>JBKJKL010000447.1:0-5131 GCA_046597485.1 Chthoniobacterales bacterium | reverse complement strand
CGACGCGGCCGGCGCGCGTCCCAGAGGAGACGGAGCGCCTTGTTATCGTGTAGGTCGAAACCGGTGAACGGGTTCGGGTCGCGCCGTTTGTTCGAGGCACCGAGATAGGCGCGGATTAACCGGTCGCGATACATCGCGTGGAGCGAGAACTTGTTCGTGTTGATCAAGTGGGCCATCGCAAGGGCGAAGAGGATGAGCCCGGCCGCGACTGCGAGGACGAGCCAGAGCGGCGTGTAGAGGATAACGTTGAGATACTCGACCTTCTCGCCGACCACTCCGGAGACGTCGTTCAGGTTCCAGGGCACGCCGACAAGGTTGCCGATGTATTTCACCGCCTTCGCCGTGCCGCGGGTGATGAAGATGAGCAGGATGACGACGAAGAGGAGCGCCGCGATGCTGCTCGCGCGGGAGAGGAGCAACGCGAGCGGGCCGGCTTTTTCTTTTTCCTTTTCGTTCGCAGGAATCGCGCTGCTCCGGCTGGCCAGGACAGTGAGCAACCCGGAGACCGCGCCCGCGGCCATGGTGCTGGCGAGGGTTACTCCCTTCTCGAGCAGGAGCGGGCCGAAGACAACCAGGCCGCTCATGAGAATCCACGCTACTGCCACCGCGATAAACCAGCCGGCCGCTCGGCCCCACCACTCGCGATCCGAGTCGCTCGTCCAGCGGCTGGTGATGCCGGCGAAGACCATGATCGAGAGGAAGAAAAGCGAGAAAAAGAGCGGGACCGCGAAGCAGGTATAGAGCTCGGCCACCGCCGTGGGCTGGTTGAATATCTTCGTCGCCCCGAGCCAGAGCATCCAGCCGCCGACCGCGCCCGAGGCGATAACGGCGAGGAATTCCTTCAGCTGAAAACCGTGCGCGCGCCGGAGTGAGTTTGCCCACGACAGAATGTGAATGACGATGCCGAAGGCGATGAAGGGATATTCCGTGCGGAAGTTGCCCACACCGAAAAAGCGCCACGCGATCAGCGGCCGTTCGTAGAAGCGCCACCAGGCCCAGTGGTTCGTGATGAAGATCGCGCCGAGGAGCGTGGGGAGTAGGCAGAAGAAGAGAAATGCGTTCTGGCTCCAGCGCGCGTCGCCACCGCACGGCAGATTTTTTCCCATATAGGCGACGGCGAGAACTAAGAGCAACCCGCCGACGATGAGCGGCACGTAGGAATACGGCGGCACCGGCATCATGAGGATGGCGGTGTTGATCCACGGCACGGTCAGCATGGCCGCGAGGAGCGGAACGAGGATGAACCAATTCAGGATCAGATTGCGCAGGTAGGTGCCGAAGAGCGTCCAGGTATCCGCGGAGAGGAGGCCGAGCCGCGGGCTGAGGTAGTTGCTGTAACTGCGGAGCCTCTGGATCGGTTCCGGCTCGGGGTTGGGGCGCGAATCATCGCCCGGATGAGCCAGCTTCTCGACCACTGCGGAGAGCCCCTGCTCCTCATTGTTGATCCAAGCCTGCAGCCAGCCGCCGATGTAGCCGCCACCGGAAACAGTGGAGAGATAATGAAACTTCGGCAGCACCCCACAGCGCGCCAGTCCCTGCAGGATGCCGAGGGCAAAGGTGGCGCTCCGGATGCCGCCGCCAGACAGGCAGAGCGCAGCCTGCGGCTCCTCGAGTTGGTGGACGGCGCGCCAGTAGGCCCGCAGGCGATCGCTTTCGGTCGTCTCGGGTGGAGCGGCGGGATAATCGCCATGGAGCTCCACAAATTCCTCCTCGAGAATTTCGTGCAGCTGCTGGGATGGATTTGCGGTGGGATCCGGCATAAGCCCTCGCCTGCGTCGAGCAGTAGCGAATCACCGCTCGTTAGGCAAGGCCGCGGATTTCGCCGGTGCATCCTGCGCGTGGACGCGGCCGCGGGTCGTGCCATGTTATTTGCGATCGCCATGACTCGCATCGCACTCCTCCTCACCGCCGCCGTCTGCTTCGTCCACCACGCCTCCGCGCAAAACCAGCCGCCGGTGGTCACGAACCAGCTTCCTGATCTGACCATCTACGCCGGCGCCTTCGACAAGTTTGTCGACGCCACCGCCGGCTTCCGCGACCCGGACGTGAGCAACGCCGTCCGCATGATCACGCCCCAGGGCCCGATCGACGTCGCGCTTTACGGCGCGCAGAAGCCGATCACCGTGGCCAATTTCCTCCGCTACGTGAATGAAGGCCGTTATTTCCCGAACGATCCGACGACCGGCCGCGCGGCGCCGAGTTTCATCCACCGCTCCGCGACGAACTTCGTCATCCAAGGCGGCGGTTTTGCGGCCACCGTCAATCCGGGCGCACCTGCGAATCTACAGCCGACTCAAGTCCTTACTTTCCCGCCGATCCTGAACGAGCCGGGCATCTCGAATAAGCGTGGCACCATCGCGATGGCCAAGCTCGGCGGCGACCCGAACAGCGCGACCAGCCAGTGGTTCTTCAACCTGGCCGACAACAGCGCGAACCTCGACACCCAGAACGGCGGCTTCACCGTCTTCGGTCGCGTGGTCAATGGCACCATGAGCACGGTCGATACGATCGCCGCCCTCCCGATCGGCAACTTCGGCTCTCCCTTCGACACCCTCCCGGTGATGAACTACGTCACGCCGAACGCCGTCCGCCCGGAGAATACAGTTCGCCTCACCTCGATCGACCTCATCGGGCCGCTGAACTTCTCCGCCCAGACCGATGCTCCCGGGGTCGCGACCGTCCGCACGAGCGGGAAGAATCTAATCATCAAGCCGATCGCGAACGGCACCGCCCGGATCACTGTTACCGCGACCGACTTCGACGGCGCGAGCGTGGCGCAGGCCTTCAATGTCACAGTCGCCACGTCGCCCGGTCGGCTCTCGAGCATTTCCACCAGGGGCTTTGTCGGCACCGGGGACGAGGTCCTGATCGCCGGCTTCAACATTCGCGGGACTTCTCCGAAGCGGGTGCTCATTCGGGCCAATGGGCCGGTCCTTGGCCAGCTCAATGTCCCCGGCTCGCTCGCAAACCCCACGCTTCGCTTGCAGCGGCAATCCGACGGCGTGGAGCTAGGGGTGAACAACGACTGGGAAACGACCACGAATCACCAGGAGATTTTCGACATGGGCTACGGCCCGGCGAACGCCAGTGAGTCCGCCATTTTGACCGAGCTCCCGGCCTCACCCGCCGGCATCGGCTACACCGCCATCGTCGCCGGCGGCAATAACACGACCGGTCTCGCGCTCGTGGAGGTCTATGACTTCGACGGCGGCCCCGGCTCCCTGCTCAACAGCATCTCGACCCGCGGAAAAGTAGGCGTAGGCGACAACGTGATGATTGGCGGCTTCATCATCAAGGGAACCGAGTCCCGCACCGTCCTGGCGCGAGCCATCGGGCCATCGCTCATCCCCTTTAACGTGCCCAACGTGCTGCTCGATCCGACGATCGAACTGCGCAACGAGCAGGGCGATCTCCTCTTTCAAAACGACAACTGGCGGGAAGTCCCGAGCCAGGAGCAGGCCATCATCGCGACCGGCAACGCGCCCTCCGATGACCGCGAAAGCGCCTTCGTGCAGACGCTGGCGCCCGGCAATTACACCGTGATCATGCGTGGGAAGAACAACACGCAGGGCACCGCGCTGGTCGAGATTTATCGGACGAACTAAGTCGGTAATGGCGGAAGGGGTCGGATTATCGATGCTGACGCATCGCTCCGCGAGATTAGAGCTACCGCTCGCCACCGTGAAGGCGCTTTGCGCGTGACTGGCGGTCGAACGGCGTTCGAATCTCCGTGGTCCGCGCGCTATTAACCAAAGCGACGTCTCGGGTCCGCTAGAGCCTACTGATATGGCGGAAGGGGTGGGATTCGAACCCACGGTGAGTTTAACCCCACGTTCGATTTCGAGTCGAGTGCCTTAAACCGGGCTCAGCCACCCTTCCTGGAACGCACCAATGATGACGCAAGCCCGCGGGAAATCAACGCGCGAATCCCGCGGCAGTTGCCGAGGAGCGCAGGCACGACTCGCGTGCTGGCAACCAATCCGCACGAGAGCGCATACTCCCGCTCATTCCGGCTCCGCGCACGCCGCCAGTGCAGCGATCCAAGCGAACGCGGAACTCAGAACCCTTGCAGCTTAGCTCGCGCCTGCAGGAGTGAGTCCCGCTGATCCTGAAAGACTTTCGGATTGCCGCTATAATCGTTGGTTTGACGGATCAAGCGATCCACTGAATCGATGGAATTCTGGAGTTGTTGCAGGCGCTCTTCTTTCCCTTTTGTTAGATCGCGCTGGCGCTCGGTCTCGCGGACATTCTGCGCTCGCTGACTCTGGTCGGCCGCTTTGGCCGCGTCGGCCTGCCTCTGCTGTGCCATGGCAACCTCATGCTGCCGTTGCCGGTCGAAACTCCTGTTCGCGACGAGCGGGGCGGTCGGTGTGCTCGCGATAGCTTGAGGGGCAGTCTGGCCATTTATGGCGGTCAAATTCTGCTGCACCTGCCTGGTCGCGCGATTCATCTGCTCCATGGCCTGCTTTTGAGCAGCCTGCATTCTCCGCAGGTCGGCATCTGCTTTCCGAATCGCCGGTGCGGCGGCTAGACCGATGGTGCCTAGCACCAGGGTGAAGAACAGCAGGACGCACAGACCGCTTGCGACAAACGAGGAAATTAGCAACGCCAGTCCGCGGTTTACCTGATGCGTGCACATCGCAACCACGGCTGTGATCAGCGCAACGCTGAAAAATGCGTGCCCAAACGGAAAGAACCAGCTGATAGCCAGCCCGATTCCGAAGCAGATCCAGCCCGCTTTCAGGGCGGACGACATCGGCCGATCCACCTCGCTAAGCTCACCGTTCCGCTCGCCCGCTAAGTTGACCCGTCGGCTTCGGTTCAGCGACGGCCTCGAAACGCCCCCGGAGGCGTCGTACTTCAGCAGCGGGAACAGCTCGTCGACGGTACGCCACTGCCGCTGGCCGACTTCGCGACACTCATCCGTCCTCCGCAGGCGACCAGCCTCAAAGAGCTCTGCAATCTCTTCAGCGGTCAGGGGGGTGCGATAGCCCTCCAGGGCTATGTCGAAAACAGTCACGACTGAACCAAAGCAGGTGAGATGCCCTTCGGGTGCACCCGCTGCGCCGCTGACCTGCAACGCTAACTCCCCTCCGGCTACCCCCTCGTACGAGGGGATACCGGAAAATCG
>JBKJKL010000392.1:0-2687 GCA_046597485.1 Chthoniobacterales bacterium | reverse complement strand
ACTGGCATCACCTCGCCGCAATTAACCACGGTGCGGCTCGCAAACGTCAATAACGGGACGAGCGTCACCGACGTCTTCGTCCCGCTCGGCGTGGCCACCGGCGACGTGAATGGCGACGGTTTTGTTAACTCGGCGGACGCGCTTCTCACCCGCAGCCGCTCCGGCCAGGCAAAGACGCCCGATAATTTCCGCGCCGACGTGAACCTAGACGGCACGGTTAATAGCGCCGACGCCACCATCGTCCGCGGCAACTCCGGCCAAGGTATTAACTAACCAGCTTGGTCTGCTGCCTGAGAAGTGGCGAAAACGCCGCCGCCCCTCCGCGTCTCAGACCACAGTCACGAGCGCTCGCCTCGAACGCGCCCGCGAATCACCAACCAGATCTTGCGCGCGAGGAAGAGCGCGACAAGACTGAGGACAGCCGCGCCATAACCGTAGAAGAAATAAGAGCCTAGCAATGCGGCCACGCCGATAAGGGCGAAGATCGGGCCGGCAAACATCCAGAGGCCCGAAAGAACGATCACCGGGACAAAGACGTAACGCACCGCGCCAGCATATTCCTGGACCTCCGCCATTGGCCCGTACACGTAACCGAAGATCGGGATGGTAACGATAATGTGCAGCCAGCGCAGAATTGAGCGTTTCAGTCCGGTGTTCATGGGATTGAGCGGCTAGCTAAGTCGTTCGCGCGAGAGGCGTCGGTGGCCTCTGCCGGTTGAGAAGATCGGGCATCGCGCGCTCGCGACGGCGGCGTCGAAAGTGGTGATGATTGCGTAGCAGGTCGACGCCTTTTTCATAAAGACAGCCGCGAGCGTGCCAGCGAAAATCAGTCTCCGTCAATCCCATTTAAGCCAGGGGCGACCACATCCTTCAACCGATGGACATAGCGTCGAGGTGCGGCCCGTTTTTGAATCACTGGCGACCTGGATTGCCGGCGCTCTCAAGGCGGAATCGTCCGCCTCAGCGCCAACTCCCCGGAGCGCTAGCGCACGGCGGTAGGCATCGGCGTGAAACGTCTGGACGTGGGCCTGCGTTTCCCGGGGTGCGCCGGAATAATTTCGGTGGTAGCGTCGCCGCTCCGCGATGGGTGCCAATTACAAAGAAACTCTTCTCCTTCCGAAGACCGACTTCCCGATGAAGGCGAGCCTGACTGCTCGTGAACCGGAGATCCTGCAAAGGTGGGAAGCGTCCGGCCTTTACGGCCAAATGCAGGAGGCGCGCGCCGGCCGGGAACTCTTTGTCCTGCATGATGGGCCGCCTTTTGCGAATGGCGACGTCCACATGGGCACCGCGCTGAACAAGATCCTGAAGGACCTCGTGGTAAAGTCGAAGACGATGGCCGGCTACCGTGCGCCGTATGTGCCGGGCTGGGACTGCCACGGGCTGCCGATTGAATACAAAGTGGTGAAGGAGTCGCGCGGCCTTTCGCCGGTGGAAGTGCGGGAGCGCTCGGAGGAGTTCGCGCGTAAGTTTGTCGACATCCAGCGGGGGCAATTTAAGCGACTTGGCGTGACCGGCGACTGGGAACATCCTTACCTCACGCTCGATCCCAGTTACGAAGCGGAGATCCTGCGTTCCTTCGCCGTGCTGGTGGAGCACGACTTGGTTTACGAGTCGAAGAAATCGGTCTTCTGGAGCACCGGCGCGCAGACTGCGCTCGCGGTCGCGGAGGTGGAATATACCGACCGCACCGACACCGCGGTCTATGTGCGATTCCCTATCGCCACCGGGCCGTTGAAGGACGAGGCGAGCATCGCGATCTGGACGACGACGCCATGGACGTTGCCGGCGAATCTCGCGATCGCAGTTGCGCCGAAGGAGACCTACAGTGTCCGCGCCTACACCAAGGACGGACGCACGGAGAAGCTGGTGCTCGCGGAGTCGCTCGTGGAAAAATTTGCCGCGGCCAGCGGCTGGACACCGGTGGGTGAGCCATCGCAGACCTTCCCAGGGACGAAGCTGGAGGGAATCGGCGCGCAGCACCCTTTCCTGCCGCGGACGGCGATCATTTTGACCGCCGACTTCGTGACCATGGATACCGGCACCGGCTGCGTGCACATCGCGCCGGGCCACGGTGAGGATGATTACGCGCTCGGGCGGAAGAACGGGCTGCCCACCCTCTCGCCGGTGGATGACCGCGGGCTCTTTACCGACGAGGCCGAGATGCCGGAGTTGACTGGTAAGTATGTCTTCGACGCGAACCCGATCGTCGTGGAAATCCTGCGTGAGCGCGGGATGCTCCTCGCGGTCGAAGATTACCAGCATTCCTATCCCTACTGCTGGCGTTCGAAGACACCGATCGTCTTCCGCGCGGTGAAGCAGTTCTTCATCCGGATCGACGCGCTCCGCGGGAAGGCGCTGGAGGCGATCAAGCAGGTAAAGTGGATTCCGCCGTGGGGCGAAGCGCGCATCAGCGGCACGGTCGAATCGCGGCCGGACTGGGTCATCTCTCGCCAGCGGAGCTGGGGCGTGCCTTTGCCTGCCTTCTACTCCGCGGAGGGTGATGCCATCCTGAACCCCGAGTGGATCGGGAAGCTGGCCGACCTAGTGGAACGTCGCGGCTCGAATGTGTGGTTTGAGTTAAACGACGAAGAACTGGCGCGCGAGCTAGGCCTGCCGGAAGGCACCACCCATCGGGCAGATACGATCGACGTCTGGATCGACTCCGGCTCGAGCCATGCCTCGGT
>JBKJKL010000383.1:0-5592 GCA_046597485.1 Chthoniobacterales bacterium | reverse complement strand
CTCCGTGGCTCGCCGCCGCGACTGATCCCGCACAACCTGGCAGCTTCACCGCCGCGCGTGAGACGGTTTCCATTCCCGGAACGCAGGCCGCGAACCTGAGCACCGACGTTTTCTATCCATCCGGTGCGACAGGCACCATCGCCACGGGCGCGGTCCCCTGCCCGGTCATTGTCTTCGGCCATGGCTTCTCGCAATCGAAAAGCCAGCACACCAATCAAGGCCTGCATTGGGCCTCGCGCGGTTACCTGGTTCTTATTCCAAACTTCAACGGCGGCTCCGATCACAGCCGGAACGCGGACGACCTTTCGAAGTGTCTCGATTGGATCGTGGCGCGAAACACCGATCCGGCTTCGCGCTACTTCGGCGCCGTGCGAACCAGCCGGATTGGCGCGAGCGGGCATTCCGCCGGTGGCTTGAGCGCGCTCGTCGCCGCCTCGCGCGATCCGCGCATCCGCGCCGTCGCGCCGCTCGATCCGGTGGATAATAACAACCTCGGCGTGACCGCGCTCGCCAGCGTGAGCATCCCGGTCGCGATCACCTATTCCGAGCCCTCCTCTTGCAACGCGAGCGGCAGCGCCCTCCAGCTCTACGCGGCGGCGCCGGGTGCGAAGCGCGGCGTGAAAATCGTGGGCGCAAATCACACCGATCCGCAGGACCCGGCAGGCTTCCTCAGCATCATCACCTGCGGCGCAGCCAACGCGACGAGGCAGATGCTCTATCGCCGCTACGTCACCGGTTGGTTCGAGTATTATCTAAAAGCGGACCAGAGCTACGCCCCTTACGTCTTCGATCTCGCCGGTGGCCAAACGGCGGCCGACCGCGCGGCGGGCAGCATCACCTACATGCGGACCGCGCCGGCTTCGCCGCTGACGGAATGGCGCTGGACAAACTTCGGCGATCGCGCGTCGAACGATGCGATCGCGGGTCCGCTGGCCGATCCGGATGAGGATGGGCTGGTGAACCTGGTCGAGTATGCGCTCGGCACGGATCCGAATGCTCCATCCGCCAGCTTTGTGCCGGTCGCGTCCGTCATCCGCCTCGCAAATGAGGCCTACGGGGCGATCAATTTTACGCGGGCCACGATGGCGACAGATGTTTCGGTGACGCCCGAGGTCTCAGCCGACAGGCGGTCGTGGATAGCGGCCACCGTCGAAGCCAGCCACAGCGGAGTTGGCGTCGAAACAATCACCGCGCGCGACAGCGGGCCGCTCAACGGAACGAAGTTCCTCCGCCTCCGCGTCTCATCGACGGAGCCGCCGCCAGCAACGGCTCGTTAGCCGTTCGACGGCTCAATCAGGCCGAACTCGCCGCTCTTCCGGCGGTAGAGCACGTTCATCTTCGTGCTGCGCGCGTTCAGGAAGACCATGAACTGCCGGTTCGACGACATCTCGAGCTGGAGGACAGCCTCGTCGATAAACATCGGCTTCACCGGGTAGCGTTCGCTCTTCACCACCGGATGATGACCCTCTTCGTCGTCTTCCGGCAAATCGACCGGCTCCTGCTCGAGAACATGTTCCTCGAGGTGCTTCACGATGTCCTTGCGCGGGCGATGCTTCTTCATCAGCCGCGTCTTGTACTTGCGCATCTGGCGCGCGATCTTGTCGACTACGGCGTCAATCGCCGCATACAGGTCGTCCGTCTCCTCGCAGGCCTCGATCGTGATGTGATTCGAGCAGACGAGGACGACCTCGGCGGAGTGCCGGTATTTCGCCACTTCCAGGATGACGTGCGCCTCTATGATGCGCGGGTAGTCGAGGTGAAGAGTCTCGATTTTCCGCGTCGCATAATCGTTGATCGCGGCCGTGATCGCGAGATGGCGGCCGGTAACTTTGACGGGGGGATGAGCATTGACTGTGATCACGGTTGACTCCTTGGGTTACATCCTGAATCGCTCGCCCAGGTAGAGCTGGCGACTAATGGGATCGTTAATGAGAAAATCCTTCGTGCCTTCGCTTTCGACCCGGCCTTCGAAGATGAGGTAGGCACGGTCCACGATCGAAAGGGTCTCGCGCACGTTGTGGTCGGTGATGAGGATGGCGAGCCCGGACTTGCGAAGATTAACCACGATCTGCTGGACGTCATAGACGGCGATGGGATCAACGCCGCTGAACGGTTCATCTAACATCAGCAGGCTCGGATTTGTCACGAGCGATCGGGCGATAGTCAGGCGCCGCTTCTCGCCGCCGCTCAGGGTCAGGGCCTGGTTCTTCGCCAGCTTCTCGATCCCGAACTGGTGCAGGAGCTCATCGCAACGGTGTCGCCGTTCCTGCTTCGTCAGCTTCTGGGTCTCGAGGATGGCGAGGATGTTTTCCTCCACCGTGAGCTTCCGAAAGATCGATTCTTCCTGCGGCAGATAACCCATCCCGAGCCGGGCGCGTTTATACATCGGCTCGTTCGTCACGTCGCGGCCGGAGAACATGACGCGGCCGCCGTTGGGCCGGACGAGCCCGACGATCATGTAAAAGCTGGTCGTTTTCCCCGCGCCATTCGGTCCGAGGAGGCCGACAATCTCGCCCGCACGGACGTTAATATTCACGCCGTTCACGACCGTGCGGCCGCCGTAGCTCTTCACTAACTCGTGCGTCTGCAGCACCCGCTCGCCGGTCACGGGGAGCGAGTGCGTCACGGGAGCGTCCGGCGACGGAGCGGTCGGCAGGTCCAGACTCATGGCTTCGGGGCCGCGGGCGGCGCCGCCGCCGGCGCGTCACCCGCTTTCGGCTGCTGCCGGATTTCGGTCCGGCTCGGCCCTTTCGTAATCAACTGGCCGCCGTTTTCCAGGATCATCACGGTGTCGGGACTCATCGCCACGTGCGTGTTCGCGCCCGATTGCACCCGCGGCGTGCCGCGCAGTTCGACGTTGCCGTTGCCCATGGTGTAGATCGCCATCTCGGCGCGGCCGACGGAGCGGACTGGCGGTCCGCCTTTTTCGTCGGGCCGTTCCCGCAGCACGCCGACGTTTCCTTCCGCGACCGCTTTCTCGAGCCCCTGGCGCGGCATCGCCAGCGCGCTTTTACCCGCGGGCTTCTCGTCCTCATCCTCACCGGCGACCGGCTTCGAAAGGTAGATCGTCAGCTTGTCGCTCTGCACGTTGAAGCGCGGATCGTTCACAATTACGTGCCCGGTAAAAATGCCGATGTGGTTGGCCGAATCGAAGGACGCTTCGTCCGCGTAAATCTCGGTCACGATCGCCTGGCTCGGCGGCAGGGAGCTACTCGTCGCCGCTCGCTTGAGCGCAGAATCCGGCGTCTCTTTGGCCGGTTCGGTACGCTTGGCCGCAGCGCGCGGCGCGGTCTTGGCCGGCGCGGCCAGCGTCTGCGCCTCCAGCGCCGGAGCCACCAAAACAAAAAGCAGAAACGTGCACGTCAGGAGCCTCTTCATTGCGGCTCCGGACTGGCCGCGGCCTGGCCGGTGATGACCATTTTCACGTTTCCGGAAAAGGTGCCACTCCGCTTCAAGGTATCGAATTTCATGGTGTCGCCGGAGATGGTGAAATCGAGCCGACTGACAGTGCTGCGCGCGCTCGAGATGATCTCGCGTGTGCGCAGATTCACGACTGAGGCCGGCATCTCGATCAAAAGTTCGCGCGTGTCCTGCGGGGTAAAGGTAACCATGCGTAGGTCGCGCAGTTCCATGTGTTCCAGGTCGACGCGCTTTGCCACTCCCGCTTCGAACCGGGCGCGAAGGTGCCCTCCCGTATCAAAATCGGGCAAGACGAGGCCTTTCGCCTCCTGCCCGATGGGCAGCGGGATATTGGTCAGCGAGGTGCGATCGCGCTCTTTTTTCTCCGGGGTCGCGGAGGGATCGGCCGCGATCACGACCGGACAAAAAACGAGCGCGAAAAGCCAGGGAACGACCGCGTTTCGGGCGCGCTGGCTACGAAACGGCAGCATAAATAGCTTTTAACATGCGAAGATTTCGCGGCAACTGCTTTAGCGGAAGCTGGTTCGCCGCGTCGGAAAGAGCGCGCGCCGGGTTCTCGTGCACCTCCAGGAAGATGCCGTCGCAGCCCGCGGCCATGGCCGCGCGCGCCAACACCGGGGCCAAGACACCGTCGCCCGAGGTCGCGTCACCCGCCCCGCCCGGCCGCTGCACGGAATGCGTTGCGTCAAAAATGACCCGGTAGCCGGCCTCGCGGATCCAGTAGAGCGAGCGCATGTCGGCGACGAGGTTGTTATAGCCGAAAGTGGTCCCGCGTTCCGTGAAGAAAAACCGATCGTTCCCGAACGCGCTCAGCTTCTCCGCGATATTCCGCACGTCCCACGGAGCGAGGAATTGCCCCTTCTTCACATTCACCACACGCCCAGTCTCCGCGGCCGCCTGTAGCAAATCCGTCTGACGGCAGAGGAAGGCCGGGATCTGCAGCACATCGATGAACTCGCCCGCAATCCCCGCCTCTGCGGGCGAATGGACGTCCGTCGTCACCGGCACTTTCAGTTCGTCGCCGATCGCCGCGAGCAGTTCGCAACCTCCGCGCGCTCCGATCCCGCGATACGAGCGGACGGAGGTCCGGTTCGCCTTATCGTAAGAAGCCTTAAAAATGAACGGCACGCCTTCGCCGCGGCAGATCTCGGCGATCTTCTTCGCCATCCGCCGCACGAACGCTTCCGACTCGATCGCGCACGGTCCGAGAAGGAAGACGGGTTCCTTCCCGCCAATCGTGACCTGCCCGACTTTGATCGCCTTCATCGCGGCACTCTACGCGGGAAAACGCCCGGCGCTCCAGAGCCCGCTCGTTTCCGGCAAACCGAGCGCGATGTTCATCGACTGCACCGCCTGCCCGGCCATGCCTTTGCCGAGGTTGTCGATCGCCACCATCACGGCCGCGCTCCGGTCGTCCGTCGCACAAGAGATGTCGGCAAAATTACTTCCCGCGACCGCGGCGATGCGCGGGCTCTCCTCCAACACGCGGACGAACGGTTCCCCGGCAAACGTCTCCCGCAGCCGCGCCGGCAAATCGATTCCATCGGGCCGCGCGAATTGCAGCGTCGCAAAAATCCCGCGCACAAACGGCCCGCTCTGCGGCACAAACGAAAGCGTCCCTCCGATCTGGCAGGCGCGCATCGCGGCGTTCACTTCCGCGAGATGCTGGTGCGTTAAAACCTTGTAGGCGCGGAAGTCATTCGCGCGCGTCGGGTGATGCGTCGTCGCGCTCGCCGCCGTGCCACTGCCGCTCGAGCCGGTCACCGCCGTCGCCGCGATGAATCCGAGGTCGAGACCGCGCAACGGCAGAAGCCCGAGCTGAAGCGCGGTCGCGAAACAACCCGCGCTCGCGATCCGCCGCGCGCCGCGGAGCGCCTCGCGATTCCATTCCGGCAAGCCGTAAACGAAGTCATCGGCGGCGCGAAAGTCGGTCGAGAGATCGATCAGGACCAACCGGTCCGCCGGCCACTTCTTTTCGAGAGTCGGCAAGGCCTTCGCGAGTTCGCCGTGCGGCAGCGCCGAGAAAACAACGAGGTGCTCCGACTCCGCAAAATCGTCCCACGCGATCTCGTCCTCGAATTTCCCCTGCACCACGCCGCGCAGTTGCGGATGCGCGTCAGCGAAATCGCGCCCGGCGCGCGAACGCGACGTGCCGCGAATGCTTGCCACGTC
>JBKJKL010000344.1:0-5338 GCA_046597485.1 Chthoniobacterales bacterium | reverse complement strand
ACGGAACGGCGCTACCGGTGCCGGAAAGGCCGACCGGCGGATTAGCGCCGTTCGCAACCGGTCGCTGCCAAATTGGCTGTCCAACCGTTGACCCGGTGTAGGTGAACGTCGCAGAATTCGCGTCAGGCGCGATAACGAGGGGATCAGGATGCTGCGCAAGAGCCGACGCGGCAGCGATCACGAGGGAGGTAAGTGAGAGCCGAAGTATATTCACACGGTCTGAATAAGCTGGCCCCATGCCACGCGGTGTTGCGGAATCGCAAACCAATGCAAATCAGAACCTTAAACTTATAGATTTTGTAAGACGGGTCTCACTAGGTGAGGGGAAATGTAAAGTTTACCGGCACTTCGGCTCCGTTTCCCGCCTCAGTGAGCGCGAGGATGCGCGTCGTCGTAGGCTCGCTTCAAACGCTCCACAGTTACATGAGTGTAAATTTGTGTGGTAGAGAGGCTGGCATGCCCGAGGAGCGATTGCACGCTGCGCAGATCCGCCCCGGCATCGAGCAGGTGCGTCGCGAAACTGTGCCGCAATTTGTGCGGGCTGATCGCGACGGGGATGGAGGTGTGAGGCAAATAGCGCTTCAGCACGAGCCAGATGGATCGGGGTGAGAGGCGCCCGCGCGCTTTGTTCAGGAAAAGCGGCCCGCTCTCGACTTTGGCTGCCGTGCGGTAGCGGGAAACTGCTTCCAGCGCTGGCGCACCCACTGGGCAGACGCGTTCTTTGCGCCCCTTGCCCAAGACCCGGACCGATTCGGTATAAAGGTCCACGTCGGCCACATTGAGCGAAGCCAGCTCGGCGAGACGGAGGCCGCTGCTGTAGAAGATTTCCATGATGGCTGCGTCGCGCTGCGGCATCCATTTCGGCGCTGCCTTTTCTTTCGGCACACGCAGCGGCGCGCTCAAAAGTTCGTCGATCTGCGTCCGGGTCAGGACCAGTGGCAGGCGCTTTTCCATTTTGGGCAGATCCAACTCGCGCACCGGGTCGCACGGGAAGCCTTTCCGTTCCACCAGCCAGCGGAAAAAGGTGCGGAAGGCGGAAAACTGCAGGCGGATGTAAGAGCGCGCCTGCCGCCGTTTCATCGCGATGAAGGGGTAATCGCGGAAGTTGTCCGCGGTGCATTTCTTCCACTCCGGGGCGGCGCACTGCGCGCGAAAGCCCGCGAGCGCCTGCGCGTAGGCTTTCACGGTGCGGGGCGAGGCGTTTCGCTCCACGTCGAGGTAACGCAGGAATTCTTCGCCGAGCGCGTCGCGCTGCCGCTCAGCGGGGACTTCGGCGCTATTCGGGTCGCTCAATCGAGGTCGTGCTGGTCGCGGCCTGGGCGCGTCCGCTCAACTGACTCTTGAAGATCGCCGGGGGATTGGTCGAGATCAGCTCGTAATTTTTCAGGATGAACTCGGGATACATCCCGTTGCTGGCCGGCTCATAGACAGTGTCGCCGCTGAACTCGCCGTAGAGTTTGTATTCGAAGTCATTGTCGCTCCCGATTGCGTTCTGGGCGCGGTCCGGGGCGAGCTTTTGCTTCTCGTTGATCATGACCATCTTCGCCGTGCTCCAGGGCTGGCCGGGCTGGCGGACGTAGCCCCAGAACTTGTAGACCGGTTTGTAATAACGGCGGCCGATCCAGTAATTTCCCGGTGTCTCGGAGGCGATGCGGGAGGCCGTTTGGATTCGCGCCTGCTGGATGCCCTGCGGCTCGCCCGCGCAGCCGGCGAGGAAAAGCACGGCGCCGAACAAGTGGAGGGAGAAAAGAAAACGCGGCATGCGGGTCATCGGAATGCGCTCCTTCTATCGCAGCCGCGCGGCCTGCGCAACGCACAGCTCTGCAAAGTCGTTTTGCATCGCGCGACGCGCTCCTCTAAGGTGGCGCGCATGTTGGAACTGGAAGTCTACGCCGCGGGCGTGCGCGAAATGGACAAAATCCTCGAGCTCGACCATGAACTCGAAGCGCTCGCCGGTCTGCGTTACAAAATCGATCGCAATCACGATCTGGTTTACCTCGAGATGGAGGAGGCCGCCGTGAGCGTGCGGGAGATCCGCCATCTCTTCCGCAAGCTCGGCCTCGATCCGCGCTTCGTCGGCGCCATCCCGGCGGAGCTTCGTCCGAAGAACAAGACCGAGCGCCTTACCGCCTAGCCGCTTGCCTGCATGACTCGCTTGGTCACCGCGGTTGGCGCCGGCGTCATCCGTTTTTTCACCTACCTCGGCGAGCTCGTCATGCTGGCCAATGAGACGTTTGCCTCCATCGCAACGCAAAAAATTCGTTGGCGTCTTTTCCTCCAGCAGATCGTGGAGGTGGGGTTGCGTTCGCAGTCGGTGGTCGTGATCACGGGCGCGTTTACCGGCGCGGTCTTTGCGGCCCAAACTTTCTTTCAATTTAACAAGCTCGGGATGGGCTCGGCGGTCGGTGCGGTTGTTTCAGTTTCCATCTGCCGGGAACTCGGGCCCGTTCTCACCGCGCTCATGGTCACAGGACGGGTGGGCGCTTCCATGTCGGCCGAGATCGGCACCATGAAAGTGACCGAGCAGATCGACGCCCTCCGCGCGCTCGCGGTGCATCCGATCGATTACCTCGTTGTGCCGCGCGTCCTCGCCATGATCGTTTCGATGCCGCTGCTCGTGGCGGAGTGCGTTGCGGTCGGGATCGCGGCCGGCTACTTCATCGCGATCGGCCTGCTCGAAGTAAACGGCCCTTACTACGTGGCCAACATGGTCCGCTGGACGCAACAGCGCGACATCGTGATGGCCATCTCGAAGGCCTTCATGTTTGGCCTGCTCATCGTTTTCATCAGTTGCCACAAAGGGCTCACCACGCGCGAGGGCGCAGTCGGCGTCGGCAAAGCGACGACCGAGGCGGTAGTTGACGCGTCACTTGCCGTCCTCATCTTCAATTTCTTCGCCACCATGGGGCTGAACATCATCTACCCCGCCGGCTACCAGTGACGGAAGCGATGATCGCCGTCCGCGGCCTGCACAAGAGCATCGGGCCGCAGCAGATCCTGCGCGGCGTCGATCTCGAGGTGGCCAAGGGCGAGACGCTGGTCATTATCGGCCGGAGCGGCGGCGGCAAGAGCGTGCTCTTGAAACATCTCGTCGGTCTAATGCAGCCGGATCACGGCGAGATCTGGATCGATGGCCAGAACATCATCGGCTTGAGCGAGCGAAAGCTGGCCGCGATCCGGAAGAAAGTTGGCATCCTTTTTCAAAGCGGCGCCCTTTTCGACTCGATGACCGTGGAGGAAAACATCGCCTTTCCGCTTCGCGAAGCGGGCGAACGAGATCCGGCCGTGATCCGCGCGAAAGTGAGCGAGATGCTCGAGGTGATCGAGCTCGAGGGGCAGGAGACGAAGATGCCGGTAAACCTGAGCGGCGGAATGAAGAAGCGTGTCGGGCTTGCGCGCTCCATCATCCGCCAGCCATCGTGCGTGCTTTACGATGAGCCGACCGCGGGCCTCGATCCCGTCGTCTCCGACAGCATCAACCAGCTCATCCGCCGGCTGCAGGAGCGCTATCACGTGACTAGCATCGTGGTCACGCACGACATGAAGAGCGCCTTCCACATCGGCGACCATATCGCCTACTTGCACGAGGGGCAGATTTACTTCTATGGAACGCCGGCCGAACTCGAGCAGCAGGACGACCGGCTCATCCAGGATTTCCTGCTCGGCCGTTCCGAGGGACTGCCGTGAAATGACGCGCGCCAAACCCGTGATAACCTGAGCGCGGATGGAACGCGGACTGGAATTCAAAGTGGGTCTCTTCGTTTTCGTCGGGCTCGCCGCGCTCGCGGCGCTTGTGGTCCAATTCGGACGCGTCGGCGAAGGGGTGAAACATTACTACAACCTCACGGTCAACTTCCCCGACGCGAGCGGGCTCCTGAAAAGCTCGGATGTGCTAATGGCGGGCGCGAAAGTCGGTCGTGTCGCCGGCGGTCCGCGACTGAATCCCTACGGGGAAGGCGTGCTCGTGCCGGTGCGCATCTACGATTACGTGAAGATCCCGGTCGGGAGCAAATTCCTCGTCGGCAGCTCGGGCTTGCTCGGCGATCGGTTCGTCAGCATCTCGCGGCCGCCGCAGAATGAGATCAAGGACTACCTGCACGCGGATGCACTCATCGCCGGCACGCGCGAGACCGGGATGGATGACCTGACGCGCGAAGGCGGCGCGTTGGTCAAGGACATGCGGGAAGCGGTCCAGAACGTCAACGGCACTTTCACGCGCTTGAACGAAGGCGCGCTTTCGCAGGCGAACATGGACAACCTGAAGTCGACCATCGAGCGCCTGAGCCAGACCAGCACGAATCTCGCGGAATCGTCGACCAAGATCGACGGCGTCATCGAGAAAGCCGGCGGCACGATGGAGAGCGCGAAGAAAGCAGCCGACGATGTGCAGCTCGCAATCGCCGACGCGCGGAAGGTGATCCAGAGCGCCGGCGAGATATTCAAGCAAGCAAAGAGCGGCGACGGGATGCTCGCGACGCTGCTCGGCAACGAATCGGTCGCGCGTGATTTGCAGGCGCTGGTCGCGAATCTCCGCGCGCACGGCGTGCTGTTTTATCGCGATAGCGCGGGCAAAGCCGAACGGGCTGCCGCCGCCGGGCAGGAGCGCAATCCGGCACCGCCCGTGCGCCGCCAGCGCGATCGCTAAACTACGCGGCGCCAGCGGCACGCCTTCTGCAGTAAAAGCGCGGTCATGACGCCGCTCGTTACCGTTAATCTTCTGCGGTGCCTGTTCGTGACTTTCTGCGCGACGATCGGCGGCATGGTCGGAGCGGAATCGCCCGGTGGATATGTCGGAGCTGGGGCAACCTTGGGCGTTATCTTCGGGCTCATTGTCGTGCTCGTGGACCGGCTCCTGAAAGGGCTGTCGCTGCGCGCCTTTTCCTCCGCGACCTTGGGCCTTCTGCTCGGGCTCGCTTTCGCGAGTCTCCTCTCCGCCTCCGATATCCTGCATTACCAGCCGCCGGCCGTGCAGTGGACGGCGCGCCTCGTGGTCTATTGCACCTTCGGCTATCTCGGCATGATGCTGGCAATGCGGAGCAATCGGGACGAATTCTCGCTCGTCATTCCGTATGTCCGTTTCACGCGCGAGACGACGCAGCACGAGCCGATCGTGGTCGATACGAACGTGATCATCGACGGCCGGATCGCGGACCTTTGCGCGTCCGGGTTTCTCAGCCGCACCCTAATCGTTCCACGTTTTGTTCTCGGAGAATTACAGCTTCTGGCCGATGCGCGCGATCCCTTGAAACGCGAACGCGGAAAGCGCGGTCTCGGCATTCTCAACCAGCTCCAGGCTTCGCGGGAGATCGAGCTCGCAATTCACGAGACGCCGGGCGAA
>JBKJKL010000256.1:0-7689 GCA_046597485.1 Chthoniobacterales bacterium | reverse complement strand
GTTGGAGGCCTTCCGGGGAGAGTTTTTTTGTTCTTGGGGTGCGCGGCATACAGGAGAACTTGCGTGGGGGTTATACTACTATATCGTGATACAGTTTAAATAATCCTGCACCGCTTTTTATAATGCGCCCATCAGCGCGGCTCACTAAAAATTAACCTCCACCCGCTCAGACCTAATCTTCCAAGCTCATGTCACTCATCTTCGAAAGAATCCAAACCGACGGCATCGCGGAACTCTCCTATCTCGTCGGCGACGACAGTGCAGGCGTGGCCGCGGTCTTCGATCCGACACCGGACGTGGAGAAATACGTCGCGATGGCGCGCGAAAATAACGTCTCAATCACGCATATCTTCGAGACGCATATCCACGCGGACCTCGTGAGCGGGGCGCGCGAACTTTGCGCCCGGGTCGACTCGGCCAAGATCTTCGCGAGCCACGACGGCGGCGCGCGCTACGGCTTCGAGACCGAGAAGGTCACGGACGGCGACACTTTCCCCTTTGGCAGCACGGTCATCACCGCGCGGCACACACCCGGTCACACGCCGGAGCACATGAGCTACGAGTTGGCCGAGGAGAATCGCACTGCGAAACCGTGGGGCGTGCTGACCGGCGACTCGTTGTTCGTCAGCTCCGCGGGCCGGCCTGACCTGCTCGGCGCGAGCGAATCGCAGAAGCTGGCCGAGCAGCAGTTCCACACTCTGCGCGATTACTTTTTGAAGCTGTCCGACAGCGTGATGATCCATCCCGCACACGGCGCCGGCTCGCCCTGCGGCGCGGACATTGGCGACCGCCTCCAGAGCACGATCGGCTACGAGCGCGAGACGAACCCGTTTCTGCAATTCGACGATCTAACGGAGTTCACCAATTACGCGCTCAGCACCGCGCCGCCGGTGCCGACGTATTATCCGCGGATGAAAACGATCAACGCGAAGGGGCCGGAGATCATTGGCAATCTGCCGCGCGTCCCGGGCCTTCCGGCGAAAGCTTTCAAGGAAGCGATCGCGGAGAACGGCAACGTCCTGATCGACACGCGCACTATGCTCGGCTTCGGCGGCGGCCATATCCCCGGCGCGCTGAACATCGGCGGCTCGCCCATGCTTTCGATCTGGGCGGGGTGGCTGCTTGATCCGGAAAAACCGGTCCTGCTCGTGCTCGAGAAAGACAGCCAGATCGACGACGTGGTGAAGTATTTCATCCGCACCGGCTACACGAAATTTGCCGGTTACCTCGTGGGCGGGATGAAGTCGTGGGACAACGCCGGTTTCGAGATCGAGAGCGTGCCGCAGATGAGCGTGCATGAGGTGAACTCGACGGTTGGCGGTGAGCTCCAGATCTTCGATGTGCGCACGCCCGATGAATGGAAGGGTGGCCACATTCCCGGCGCGCACCATTTGTTCCTGCCAGAGATTCGCGAGAAGGCGGCCAAGTATTCGAAGACAAAACCAACGGCGGTTTACTGCGACAGTGGCTACCGCGCGAGCATCGCGACGAGCATGTTGAAGCAGGAGGGCTTCACCGATGTGCGCAACGTGCCGGGCAGCTGGCAGGCGTGGAAAAAAGCGGGCTATGAAGTGGAAGGGAAAATCTCATGAGGAAAACAATCAGACGCCCAGCGTCCTTTTCCACGCTGCTCCTGGCGGCGCTTGTCCTCGCGCCCTCGATCGCGTCCGCAGCTGAGCCGAAGGTGAATGCGCTCCAGTTTTCCGGGCCAGCCTGGTCGCCCTACCTCGCGGGCGCGGGTATCGGCGTGCTGAGTTGGCTGACCTTTTACTTCGCGGACAAGCCGATCGGCGCTTCGTCGTTTTACGCGACGATCGCGGGGGCGATCGGGAAGTCATTTGCGCCGCGCCACACCGAGTCGCTGGAGTACTACAAAGAGAACCCGCCGAAGTTTGGCTGGGAGACGATGCTTGTGATCGGCACGGTGCTCGGCGCGTTTATCGCCGCCTGGACGGGCGGTGAGTTGACCCACGAATGGCTGCCGCCGTTCTGGATCGCGCGCTTCGGCCACGACTCGTTCCTTTTCCACGGCCTGCTCGGGCTGCTCGGCGGCATCCTGATGGCGGTCGGCGCGCGCTTCGCTGGCGGCTGCACCAGTGGCCACGGCATCAGCGGCACCTTGCAGCTCAACGTCGGCTCGTGGATCTCCGTCATCTGCTTCTTTATCGGCGGCATTGTCGTCGCCTATCCCCTTTACCTCCTATGATCGAACCCGGATCCGCCGTGAAAAAAGGCAGCGCCAAACCGGAGCCCGCGATGGCGCCGCCGGCGAAGCTGGTGCTCGCTCTTCTCGCCGGTCTTGCCTTCGGCTTCCTCTTGCAAAAAGGCGGCGCAGCCAAGTTCAACATTCTGATCGGGCAGCTGCTCCTGCAGGATTGGACCGTCGCAAAGATCATGCTGAGCGCGATCGTCGTCGGGATGCTCGGGATTTATCCGCTGCACGCCGCCGCGAAAGTGAACCTCCACCTCAAGCCCACCCGGCTCGGACCGAACATCGTTGGCGGCCTCATCTTCGGCGCCGGCTTTGCGTTGATGGGCTACTGCCCGGGGACGGCGGCGGCCGCGCTTGGGCAGGGGAATTTTGATGCGCTCTTCGGCATGGCCGGGCTCGTCATCGGCTCCTATCTCTATGCGGAAGCATCCGGCTGGCTGCAGCGGTCGGGCCAGGCCAAGCTGGGCGACTTCGGCAAGGTCACGCTGCCCGACCTGATCCGCGTCCCGCGGCTCCCGTTTGCGATTGGTTTTGCGCTGCTCCTGACCGTTGCGCTCGTCCTGCTCGAGAAGTTTACCATTCGTTAGGCACCCTATGAAACGACGCGATAAGATTGTCCTCACCGTCCTCGGGACTGGTTTGCTCCTAAGCTCCTATCTGACCACGCCGGCGCGTTCCGCCGGCGGCTGTCTCGCGCTCCTGCCGCTGCTCGAGAGCGGTAGCGATCTGCGGCAAATCGCAAACAAGGCACCAGCGAAGAAGCAACCGGCGCCGGATTGGCAGCTGAAGGATCTCGATGGCAATCCGGTCAAGCAGGCCGACTTCAAGGGTAAGGTCGTGATCCTGAACTTCTGGGCGACCTGGTGCTCGCCGTGCCGTGCGGAGATTCCTGATTTCGTCGCGCTCCAGAAAGCGTATGGCGCCAAGGGCCTCGCCATTGTCGGCGTCTCAATCGACGAAGGCGGCCCCGACATAGTGAAGTCCTTCGCGAAGAAAGCTGGGATCAATTACCCGGTCGTGATGGCTGATGCGAAGACGAGGATCGCCTATGGCGGGATCGAAGTCGTGCCGACGACCTTCGTGATCGATAAGACCGGCAAAATCGCCCACATCCACAGAGGCGGTGTCGATCGCGCTACCTTCGAGTCGGAGATCAAGCCGCTGCTGCGATGAGCTGGCTGGGATGATTCTCGCGCTGCTTCTGGCCCTCGCGATCGGGTTCTCGCTCGCGTTGCTCGGCAGTGGCGGCTCTATCATCACCCTGCCGATCCTCGTTTACGTCGCCCGAGTGCCGGCGCCGGAAGCAGTTGGCATGTCGCTCGCGATCGTGGGCGGGACAACATTTGTCGCCAGCTTGCTCAATGCGCGCCAAGGCCAAGTCCACGGGCGCGCTGCGCTCATCTTCAGCGCGGCCGGAATTTTCGGCGCGCTCGGCGGTTCGCAGTTAACGCATCTCGTCCGGCCATCCGTCCTGCTCCTTATTTTTGCCGGCATTATGATCGCGGTCGCGCTCTACATGTTTCGCAGCGGCGGCCAGGCGACTGGGCGTGAAGAGATCCACTGCCGCTGGCCGGTGTGCGGCGCGACCGGGCTCGCGGTCGGCCTCTTAACGGGATTCCTCGGCGTGGGCGGCGGATTTCTAATCGTCCCGGCGCTCGTTTTTTTCGGGCGCCTGCCGCTGAAGATGGCGATTGGCACCTCGCTCGTCGTCATCACGGTTAACTCTGCGGCCGGGATCGTGGGCCATCTTCGCAACACGCATTTTGATTGGCGGCTGACGCTTCTCTTCCTCGTGCTCGCCGTCGGCGGCATGCTCGCGGGCCGCTTAATCTTTCACCGCCTCAACCCGGCGAACCTGCGACGTTGGTTCGCCTGGTTTGTTCTCGCGGTCGCGCTTTTCGTCGTTAGTCAAAATTGGAAAACGCTCTTTTGAGCCCATCGAACTATGAAAATACTGCTCACCACCATCCTGCTCGCGGCCGCCGCCGTCTTGCCGACCGCCACTCACGCACAGACCGCGAAGGTGGATTCCGGCGTCGGCAAGGTGGTGCGGAAACAGGAAGCGGGCTGGAGTTACATCAAGAGCGGGATCTGAAGCTCCGCCTCGGGGCCGTGACCAGCGCGAAGAAAGGCGCGCAATTTCGACTGGCGGAAAACTGGATGAGACAACGCGGCGAAGTGCAGTCTCATGTAGAGAGAAGAATCGAAAAATGAAACGCATCATCCTCCTACTCCTGGTTGCGCTTGGGTGGTCGCTCAGCGCCTGCGACCGAAAAGAAACCACCACCGCGCCGACCGAGGCGCCGAAGACGGCCGCGTTGCCGTGGCTGCACGACTTCGAAGCGGCCAAGACGCAAGCCCGCGCACAGAATCGTCTGCTCATGATTCTCTTCACCGGCTCGGATTGGTGTCCGCCGTGCAAGATGATGGAGCGGGACATCCTCGCGCAGCCGGCCTTTGCCGATTACGCCATGAAGAACCTCGTGCTGCTCGAAGTCGATTTCCCGCACCAGATCGAGCAAACGGCGGAGTTGAAAGTGGCCAACCGTGCGCTGGCGGAAAAGTATCAGATCGAAGGCGTGCCGACCGTTATGGTGTTGAATCCTGCGGGCGAAACGGTAGGGCGGCTCGGTTACATGGCGGGCGGCGCGGCCGCCTTCATCGGCGAACTCGAGCCGCTGCGTGGCGGCGGCGCGTCTGCGGGAAACTAGGGTGGGCACGAAAACGATCGCCGTGGTCGGCGGCGGCTCGGCTGGCTTCACCGGCGCGCGCGTTGCTTGCAAGCTGGGCGCGAACGTCCTCTTCTTCATGGGCGACCAGGCGGATCACGCGTCGCTCTGCATCAACGCCGGCTGCATGCCGTCGAAGGCGCTCTTCGAGCCGATCGATGCGATGCACCACGCGAAGCGGCACGGCTGGCTCGAGGTGCGGCAGCCGGAGGATTACCTCGCGAAAATTGTGCGCTGGAAGGACGAGGAGATCGGGAAGTTCCGCGCCTACCGGCAGCAGGAGGTTCAGGCGCTGGCGAGCGATACCTTCAAGATCATCCGGGCCAACGCGAAGTTTGTCGGCCCGCACGAGGTCGTGAGCGAAGGCGAACGTTACCGCTTCGATGCCGCGATCATCGCGAGCGGATCGACCACCACGCTGCCGAAGATCGAGGGGCTCGATCCGCAGTGGGACGGGATCTGGACGAGTGATGAGATCCTGCACAATACGCGCATCCCGCGCTCTCTCACGGTTATCGGCGCGGGCGCGATCGGGCTCGAGTTTTCGCTCCGTTATGCGCGGCTCGGGGCGGAGGTGACGCTGCTCGCGCAGTCCACCGTCCTGCCGAAATATCCGGCAAAGTTTGGTGAGCGACTCGCCTCCATTTACGAAGGCGAAGGCTTGCGGGTTTTAACCAATCGCAAGGTGACGCGCATCACGCGCACCCGCTCGGGCGAGTTCTCGATCGAGACCGAAGGCGCGGAGAAAATGCCGGCGATCGAGACGGACAAAATCCTCCTCGCCACCGGACGCCGCCCGACGCTCGACAGTCTCGGGCTGGACGCGCTCCAGATTTCCCCGAACGAAAAAGGCCGGCTCGATGTGCACGACGACATGCGCGTGCAAGGCTCCGAGCACATCTTCGCCGCCGGCGATGTCGCGGGCATGCGGATGGTGGTGCATCACGCGCACATCGAGGCCGGGATCGCGGCCGAGAACGCCTTCAGCGACGGGCACCGTTGCTGGACGAAACGCTCCAACATCCAGGTCGTCTTTTCCGATCCCGAATTTGCCTTTGCCGGAATCAACCCGGCCGACGCAAAGAAGGCCGGGATCGAGTTGGTCACCGCGCACGGCGAGAGCCGAGATGTCGGGAAGCTCCTCCTTGCCGGCGATCTGCACGGCTTTGGCGAATTTACCGCCGATGCGCAGAGCGGGAAGCTACTCAGCGCGGGCCTGCTTTGCAGCGACGCCTCCAACCTGATCCATCTGCCCGCCTACGCGATCGATCACGAGCACAGCGCGCATCAGCTCGAGGACGCGGAGTTTTATCATCCGACGAAGATGGAGATCGTGACCGAGATCGGCGACGAGCTCTGCCGGAAGCTCGGCGGCCATCCGTTCGCGCGGGCCCCCGAGTAGTTAATCGATCTCCTCGAACTCGCCGCGCTCGCGATTTTTCCGGCAGCGATCCCAGGCGAAAACCTTGCCGTTCATCGCCAAGTAAACGCCGGCCGGCAGAACCTGCACGAAGGATAGCGCGCTCCCGAGATTGAAGAGCCCATCGGAGCTGCCGAAGGCGTAAGGGATCATCGCGCCGGTCACGACGACCGTCTTGTCCGTGATCTCCGCCGCGACCGCCGCGGCCGTCTCGGTCATGGTGTCGGTGCCGTGGGTGATGACGATCTTATCCTCCGGAGCCTGCCGGCAATTCTGCACGATGAGCGCGCGGTCCGCGTCGGTCATCTCGAGACTGTCGAGCATCATGACGGTGCGGATGCTGACCTCCACGCGCGAGCGGCCGAGCCGCAACATCTCGGCGAGATGCGTGTCCTTGAAGTAGAGCTGGCCGGTCCGCTCGTTGTATTCTTTGTCGAAGGTGCCGCCGGTGACGAGAATGCGAATGGCCATGGGAAGAATGAAAACGCGTGCGCCCTGACCACTCGTTAGGCTGAGCGCGCGCAACGGCGCGTGAACCAGATGCCAAAGAAGGCCAGCCCGCCGCCAAGAAGTGCGAGCGTCGCTGGTTCCGGGACGGCGCGGACATTATCGATCCCGACCTGGCCGACGATGGTGGTGCCGATCAAATTCGTCGCCCCGACCTGGTGGATGAAGCGCACCTCGCCGATGAAAAACGTCGACCACGCGCCCGGATTGCCGATCGCGATCAGGTTCGCCGGGTTGAGCGAAAAGACGACGTGCTGCCAGCCGCTCCCGGGCGCGAGGGTGAAAGCCTGGGTGAGGAAGCCGGGCACGCCGGTGCTGCCGGGGCCGGTCTTGAAAGCCATCCGGATCGAGAGCGCGACCGAGCCTTCGTTTAAGAGGTCGAGCTCAATCGCGGTCACCCCGTTGTTGAAGTAATCTCCCAGCCATTCGTCCCGGTTGAAGACGGTGAGCCGTCCGCCCGAGCCGACCCCGTCGGAAGTGACGCGCAGGTAGCGATCGCCCGCGCCGGCCGGTCCACCGGTCGCGACGTTCGTCACCGGCGGGGCATTGCCGACTCCGCCGTTCTGCCATCCGCCAGTGGTGCCGCCTTGAAAGTTCTCCGTCTGGCCAAAGCCAAACGCGCCCGCGCTCGCGGCCGCGACGAGGGCTCCCAGGATCACTACAGTTCGAATGGACGCTGTCATGCGGCGGCGAGGCTACGGGCAGGGCCCGCGCAAAAGCAAGACCTTGGCACCGAGGCGGGCGTGATAATGCCGGCGGCGCCTCGAAGCTTGGCTTTACCGGCGAATTTCTTACCATCGTCGCGTGGCGTCGCTTTCGAG
>JBKJKL010000157.1:0-5851 GCA_046597485.1 Chthoniobacterales bacterium | reverse complement strand
GGCATCAGCGACGCCTATGCGGCGATCTACGATCCGAAGGGCATCGACGTTAGAGCCGCCGAGCAGCACGTAGCGAAGAAGGGGAGTCTCCGCGCCTTTATGGAAGCCGATCACATCGATCCGAACGAGTTGCTCCTGCAGCCGTGCGACATCCTTGCGCCTTGCGCGGTCGATCGCGTGATCACGGAGAAGAACGCGGCCAAGTTGAAATGCCGCATCCTGGCGGAAGGGGCGAACGGCCCGACCACGCCGGAAGCGGACCTGATTTTGAATCAGAACCCTGACGGGATGTATGTCATTCCAGACATTCTCTGCAACGCGGGCGGCGTAATTGTTTCCTATTTCGAATGGGTGCAGGGCCTGCAGTCCTTCCTCTGGACGGAGACGGAAGTGACCGACAAACTTTTCCGCATCATGGAGCACTCCTTCACGCAGGTGAACCGGCGCGCGAAGCAGGACAAGGTCTCGCATCGCACCGCGGCGATGGCCATCGGCGTCGAGCGCGTCATGAAGGCGAAGCACGCGCGCGGCCTCTTCCCTTAGGCCGCGATGAGCGTTTCGCAGCGTGGGGAAGAACGCGGCGATCGGCAGCTTGATATCCTGACCGACGAAGCCGCGGGACTGCGGATCGTCGTCTCGCGCCTCGGCGCGGAACTCGTGAGCGTGGCGCGGCGCGACGAGCGCGGCGAATGGATTGGCTTCCTCCATCGCGATAATGACCTCACGCCGCCCGCGCGTGGCTGGGCGAATCACGCGACGGTCATGGGTTACTTTCTGCATCGCTTGAAAAATGAGCGGAGTCTTTATCGCGGCCGCGTAATCGAGAGCGGCACGCACGGTTTTCTTCGCAACAAGATCTGGCCGCTGGCCAAGGGCGGTCACGAGCGCGCGCTGAGCTATCGCATGGCGCGGCCGGATTTCGACGAAACGGAATACCCGCTCGATGTCGCGCTTACACTCACTTACGCGCTCAAGGGCGATGCAGTGGAGGTGACGTTCCACTTTGAAAACCGCGCTGAGCAGACGGCGCACGTCGGCTTCGGCCTCCATCCCGGCTTCGCGGCCACGAGCTTTGAGACGTTCCAGTTCGAGATGCCGGCCGGGTTATACCGGCGGCATTTCTCGCCTACGAATTATCTCTCGGGCGAGACGGAAGACATCCGGCACGGCGGCGGTGCGATGCCGTTCCCGCGCGAGAAGCTGCCCGGCTCTTTCATCCTCGAGCTGGTCGACGTGCCGGAGCGGACCTTCACTTTCTTTGACGGACCGAGCCGCCGCCGCATCTCGCTCGATCTGCGCGAAGTGCCATACCTGACGCTCTGGTCGGATGGCGGACCGTTCCTTTGCGTCGAGCCGTGCTGGGGCCTGACCGATCACGAGCAGCAGCGCGCCTTCCAGGACAAGGAAGGTATTCAGGTCATCGCCCCCGGCAGCACCTTGGAGCGCTGCTTCAGCCTGCACGCGGAATTGCACTCATGACAGATTCACTGCGGGCTCTGCTTCACGGTACGATTGATTACGCAGGCCTTTTCCCGCCGGCGAATCTCGGGCTCGAGGAAGCAGTGGGGAACTATGCTGATTACCTGCGCGTGCCCGAACTCTGGATGCTCGGCGCTTTCATTTTGCCGGTCGGCAAGTTTGCCGGGGTGTCCGACACACTTTCCCGCTTCGACGTCGAGCACCACTTCCGAGTCTCTGTGCTCGGCGCGAAAACCGAGACGCCTGCGCAGTTCGCGAGCGGACTCGAAGCGATCGCACAGACGATACGTGATTTCGGCGCGCGCCACGGCGCCATCGCAGATGTGACCCAGATCGAGCTGCCGCTCGCGAGCCAACCAGGCGCGATGATCGGTGATGCTTACGATTCGTTAGGCGAGCTTGGGCTCCCTGTTTTCTTCGAGGCTTCCGCGGATGAGGCGGAGCGAATGATCGCCGGGCTGGCGGAGCATCGCCGGCTGCGGTCCGCCTCGCGCTTCGGTTTCAAGCTGCGCACCGGCGGCGTGGTCGCGTCCGCATTTCCGTCCTCGATGCAAATCGCGCGCGCCCTGGTGGCGGCGGTAGCACATGGGGTGCCGATCAAGTTCACGGCCGGCCTGCATCATCCGGTGCGCCATTTTCAAAGCAGCGTGCAGACGATGATGCACGGCTTCCTCAATGTCTTCGGCGCCGGCGTGCTCTGCGCGGAGCACGGCTGGGAGGCCGTCCAGGTCGCTGCCATGCTCGACGACGACGCACCCGAGTCGTTCGTCTTCACCGACGAGCAATTCTCCTGGCGGGAATGGTCCATCACGACCGAGCGAATTCGCACCCACCGCGCGCTCGTCACCTCGCTCGGAAGTTGTAGCTTCGACGAGCCGCGCGACGACTTGCGCGCGCTTCATCTGCTTCCGTCCGTCGCCGTGTAGGACGCCCTACTCGGCTGCTCGACACGCACCCCACGGATCACGGCAGGTGGAAAATTTCCACGAGCGCGACGCCGGTCGCTCCGTTATTGCCTTTGAGCAGCGCAGTGTAATCACCTGGCGGTAGGCTCGCGATAATAACCGCTTCGCTCGCGTTGCTTGGTGCCAGATTGTTGCGCTCGATTTCGGCCTGCTGCGTTTCGCGCCAGTCGTTGTTGCTGCGGATGAGATCACCGTTCGCGTTGCGTAGGTCGAGCACGGGGTCGGCCAGCACGCCCGGGACGTTGTATTGGCTAAGGGTTGGGCCAAGGCCGCGGATTCCGATCGCTGTCGTGCCAGTGCCGCCGCCCAAGCTGAAACCGCCGATCATGATGTTATCGGCGGAATCGACGAATCCGCGTGTGCTAATGCTGGCGAGCTTCGAATCAGCCGCCGTGTCGAAGTCATAGATCTGCAGTAATCCAATGCCGGTGCTTTGGCGCGCGCCTTCCATGATCGCGGTGTAGGCGCCGGGCGGAAGAGTGGCGACGATCGCGGATTCGCGATCATCGGAGGGCGCGAGATTAGTCGCCTGGATGGCGGTTTGCTGGGCGTCCTTCCAGTTGTCGTTACTTGCAATTGGGCCTCCGGGACCGACCAGCGTGATGACGGGATCGACGAGGAGCCCGGTCAATCCAAAGGCGGCGAGCGATGGGCCGATCGCGCGCATGACCACCTTTTTCGGCGCGTTGCCGCGGATGATGAATCCGCCGATCATCACGTTGTCGCCGGTCAAAACGCGGAGGCGCGTCGAAATCGCGGTGGGCTGCGCGGCGGGTGGGGTTCCGCCTGCGGTCACGTCGACGTTGAAGCTACCGAGCACTCGCGCTTGGACCGCACCTCCGATGCAGTCGAAGACCTGACGCGGCTGCATGTTGACCCGGTAAATTCCATTATCTGATGAGTCCCACGATCCGCCCGGCGGCACGATGGCGTAGGTCACGAGCAGGGCCACACCGAATTCCACCGTTTCGTCTGCGCGACTGACCAACCTCGCGGGAACATCGAAGCCGTTTGGGCCCGTCACCCGGATGTCGTTATCGTCGGTCGTGAGAGCCTGGAGGCACTCATCGTCGAGATAGCGCACTACGATGGTGTAGCTAGTGGCACCGGGCACGACCACATTCGGGAATGTGCCCCTGGCAGTAGGATCTGCGGCCCACGATCGAAGCGGCCACCCGATGAGCACGGCGAGCGCGACGAAGCTAATTTTGACGTGTGACAGCTTGTTCATGAGATCGGGCGATGGGTGGAGGGCTGCGAGAGCGAAGCAGAGCCGCCGGCGTGATGGCGCAGGAACGCCAGCGCGCCGATCGCGAGCGCGATCAACAGGACACCTGAGCCGTTGTCTGGCACCTGCGCGATGAAGCGATAGGTCGTCGGCAATGCGCTGCCGGGGTTGAAGCCCGGCTGGCCGGCGATAGGCGTGTAGATCGTGGCGCCAAAGCGATTCTCCACCAAAGTCGTCGAGTTACTGTAGAAGCTCCCCGGCAAGCCGGTGCTGGAGCGAAGGCCGCTGCCGGCGAGCGAGTAGAAGAATACCTGCTGCGTGAGCACACTTCCGACCAGCGCCGCCGGATGGAAGCGGATCACATCCGAAATGACGCCGCCAATGCCGAGGAGTAGGACATCGCCGACGATAAACGCGGCGCCCTCCGCGGGCCGAAAGGTGAACGCGAGCGCCGACGAAAGACCGCCGGGCCCCATATCATTCGCAGAGGCAGCGGTGATCGGGATCGTCACGCCGTTCGGTAGTTGGATCGTACCCTGGCCGGAGCCGCCGTTCAGCGTGATGGTGGGATTCGGTGGCGTTTGCGCGACGAGCATCGCGCAGCTCAGGGAGAGCGCAGCGATCTTCAGGATGAGACTGCGAGCGGAAGGGAGGAGTGCTGTTTTCATCGAAGTCTTTCTTTGCTGGCGTGTGGCTTTCTTCTCAGACAGAATCAGTCCTGCTTGCCCGATGTTCACGACCAGCAGCCTGAAAGTCTTTAGCGGGGCCGCTGAATGTTATGAAATCTGCTGAGAACAGCGCGCCTCCGGCCATTTCGGCGGTCTACGAGTTCGGCGACTTCCGTTTTTGCGGGCACGAGCTCCAGCGCCGTGGCGTCGAAGCGATCGCGCTCAAGCCGCGCGCGGCGGCCACATTGCGCTGCCTCCTCGAGCACAGCGGCACCGTTCTCGACAAGGAGCGGATCATGGAAGAGGTCTGGCCGGACTCGATTGTTGAGGAGAACAATCTCGCACAGGCAATTTCGAAACTACGGCAGGTCCTCGGCGAGACGCCCGGCGCGCAGCAGTGCATTGTTACGGTTCCCGGCCGCGGCTACCGCTTCGCCGTACCGGTGCGGAAGGTCGACTCTTCGTCGCCGCGGGTTGACGCGATGCCATCCGTCGTCACACCGACAGTCGCGCTCCCGCGACCATGGCGCACTGCATGGCTCGCGGCTGTGCTGGGGCTCTTGCTCGTCGCCGGTGTCACCTGGTATTTTTCGCGCGCTCCAGGTCGCGGCGCGGGCGACGCTTTGCCAAGCACGACCCAGGAAAGGAGCCTGGCCGTGATGCCGTTCAAAAATCTGAGCATGGAGAGCAGCGATGCCTTTTTTGCGGAAGGCTTGCACCTCGATCTGCTGAGCAGTCTGGCGAAGCTGCATGGCCTCAAGGTCATCGCACGCGGATCGACCGCCGAGTATCGCACGTCGACCAGCACGCCCGCGTTACTGGATGCCGCCCGCAACCTGCAAGCCTCGCATCTGCTCACCGGCAGCGTCCGCCGCGCGGGCGACCGACTGGTCGTAAACGCCGCCCTCATCGACGCGCGCGACGAGCGGCAGATCTGGTCGGAACGTTACGAGCGCTCGCTCACCGACAGCCTGTCGTTACAGGGTGAGGTGGCGCTCGAAATTGCCGGCGCCCTTCGCATGCGGCTGACACCGGCCGAGAATGCCGATGCCGCGACCAAACCGACCAGCAACCCCGACGCCTACGTCTTCTATTTGCGAGGACGGGAAGCGCAGATTCGCGGGTCAGGTACCGGGCCGATCGAGGCGATTTCATTCTATCAGAACGCGATCGAACTTGACCCGGGCTTTGGCCTCGCGCGCGCCCGGCTGTCGATGGCGGCGAGCGAGCAATTCCGCGTCCACGGCGAGCTGATGTGGAAAGAGCGCGCTCGCTCCGAGGCGGAGCAGGCGCTGCGGCTTCAGCCTCAGCTCGGTGAGGCGCATCTGGCCCTGAGCCTCTCTTACCTCTGGGGTGATCGCGACCTCGAGCGTGCCTCGCATCACCTCGCCCGGGCCGCCGAGTCCCTGCCGAATTCCGCCGAGATTCCGCTCACCCGTGCTTTCATCTGCAAAATGCGCGGCGAATACCCGGAACGCATCGCCGCGCTGGAGCGTGCCGCCGCGCTCGAC
>JBKJKL010000113.1:0-2670 GCA_046597485.1 Chthoniobacterales bacterium | reverse complement strand
GCCGTATGCAGTTTAAAAATTCTAACGACCAGCCGGATGCGACGAGTATCGCCGCCGGCGAACAGACAATCGGCAGCGATTGTCCCGCTAGTGGTCCGTATCACTCTGCAACATTCCCGCGCAGCTTCTTTAAGGTCGATCGCTTCCGCTTTCCTTCGAGCATCCGGCGCTTCACAGCGCGCGGGCGCGGGGCATTTTGGCGCCGGGTCTTCTCCCGTTCCGCGCGAGCCGAGGCTCGTTGCTCGCGCTCGACGCGCTGCAGCGTTTCGAGCAAGCGCTCGCGCGCCAGCTTCCGGTTCATCGCCTGCGAGCGCGAGTCCTGCACCGTCACGCTCAGGCCGCTGGGGCGATGTTTCAGCGTCACCGCGGTCGAGACCTTGTTCACGTTCTGCCCGCCCGGCCCGCTCGAGCGGGCGAACGTTTCCTCGAGGTCGGCCTCGCGCAATTCGAGCGGGCGCATCAGACCGGGGCGATGTTCTGGCGGCCGTGCTGAAGCACGCGCGCCATCCAGATCAGTTCGTCGAGAAACTTCCCCACGCGCCGGACAAAGCTCTCGTCCTGCAGCTGTCCGGCTTCATCGAAGAGCTTCCCGATGTTGCTAAAGTTCACATCGGTCGCAGTGACGATGAGCCCCAGTTCGCGCACGACTGGCAGCAGGCTCTCGATCACCCGCGTCCCGCCGAATGGCCCAGCCGACACGCCGCAGAGACCGACCACCTTGTGCAGGTATTCCTCGAGGTTCATATCGAGCGCGTGCTTCAGCAGGCCGGGGTAGCCATGGTTGTATTCCGGCACGACGAGGATCAGCCCATCTGCCCGCTGGACGGTTTCGGAAAAGGCCGCGTCCTTGATTTGCTCGCCCGCGTCATCGAGCGGCATCGGGATGTCGCGCAGATCGATCAATTGCGTCTCCACGCCGGCGCGTTTCTGCGTTTCCTCGAAAACGAAACGGGCGGCATGCTCACTCCGGCGGCCCTGCCGCGTGGTCCCGAGCAGAATGGGGAGAAAGAGCGCTGAACTCATCGCGACCGGATACGACGTCCGGCCGGTGCGCGCAAATCGCGGTTGCGGCTTCTGTGACCGCGTTAACGGACGTGGGAAAAAAGCGCTACCGCTGGCCGGACTCGAACCGGCACGGGCCGTTAAGCCCAACGGATTTTAAGTCCGTTGTGTCTGCCATTTCACCACAGCGGCGCAGCGCCCACCTTACGTTAGTCACGCGGCGGACCAAATAATTTGCGATGGACCGCGCGGAGAGCAAACCTTGTTGCTGCTGCGACGATGACCACGGCCAACAAGATCACGATCGTTCGCATCCTGCTCATCCCGGCGTTTGTCATGATGGCCATCTACTACGGCCAGAGCGTGGCGAGCGGTGAGCCGCAGGAGTGGCAGCGCTTTACCGCCATCATGATCTTCATCGTCGCGGCGGTGAGCGATGGCCTCGATGGCTACGTAGCGCGGCGCTACAACCAGCGCAGCGCGCTCGGCGTGATCCTCGATCCGATCGCGGACAAGGGCCTCCTCTTGAGCGGCATCATCACCTTGAGCGTGATCAACTGGAACGCGACTAACCCGGCCGCCGGCCAGTTCCCGATCTGGTTCCCGGTCCTCGTCATCTCGCGCGACCTGGTCATCCTCATGGGCAGCGCCGTCCTCCAAGTCTTGAACGGCAAAGTCATCGTGCGCCCGCGCTGGGCGGGCAAGATTGCTACCGTCCTGCAGATGGTCGCGATCGGCTGGGTGATGCTGCAATTCCACTTTTTCCCGCTGCTTTACGTTGTGGCACTGGCTGGCCTCTTCACATTGGTCTCCGGCGTGATGTATGTCCTCGATGGCATCCGCCAACTGCACGCCGAAGGGCACGCCAACGCGACACGCATTTGAGTAACCAAACCTCTGTCGGAACCGTCGCGATCGTCGGCCGCCCCAACGTCGGGAAATCCGCGCTCTTCAATCGCCTGGCCGGGCGGAACATCGCCATCGTTCATGACCAACCCGGCGTCACGCGCGACCGGCTGGCCGCGCCCTGCACGCGGAGCGATCGGCCTTTTGTCATCTGGGACACGGGCGGCATCGGCGGCGTGGGCGAGTTGCAGTTAACCGCCGAGGTCCGCCTCGCCGCGGATGCGGCCATGAGCGAAAGCGATGTCATCCTCTTCGTGGTCGATGCGCAGCAAGGGCTGACGCCGGTCGACCAGGAACTGGCCATCGCCCTCCGGAAATCACGCAAGCCGGTCGTGTTGATCGTAAACAAGATCGACGATCCAAAGCACGAAATGCTCGAGGTCGACTTCGCGCGCTTGAACTTCGAGACCTCGATCATGATCAGCGCGGCGCACGGTCGCGGCATCACACATTTGCTCGAGGTCATCGACACCCTTCTGCCCGAGCTCGCCGCTTCCGATGAAGCCGCGCCCGAGCGCCCGCCGCTCGCGCTCGCCATCATCGGCCGGCCAAACGCGGGCAAGTCTTCGCTCATCAACGCCGTCCTGCAGGATCAACGCACGATCGTGAGCAGCATCCCGGGCACAACGCGCGACGCGGTCGATATCGCCTATCGGCATGGCAAAGACGATTTCCTGCTCATCGACACGGCCGGGATTCGACCGCGCGGCAAGCACTCCAGCTCGGTCGAGGTCTTCAGCGTGATGCGCTCGGAACGCACCA
>JBKJKL010000042.1:0-6628 GCA_046597485.1 Chthoniobacterales bacterium | reverse complement strand
CCTGGAAAACGGTGCGGCCGCCTTTGATCGCGATGTCGGCGAAAATGTAAGTCGCGGCCGCGATCACCAGGTAGGTGGCGAGGCGGAAGAGGAGAAAGAGCACGCGCTCGAGAACGCGGCTGCGGCGGCGGGAAGTGAGCGGAGTCGCCATGACTTAGCCGATGCTCATGCGGTAACGCGCGACCAGCTTTTGCGCGAGGAAGTTGATCGCGAGCGTGATCAGGAAAAGGACCATCCCAACCATGAAGAGCGCGCGGTAGTGAATGCTGCCCTGCACCACTTCGCCCATCTCCTGCGCGATAATTCCGGTCATGGTGTGGACTGGTTGAAAGAAGGCGCCGAGGCCTTCGCGAAAATCAGGGATTTCGATCCGGTTCCCCGCGCACAGGAGCACCACCATCGTCTCGCCGATGACGCGGCCGAAGCCGAGCAGGATGGCCGAGACGATGCCGGAAAGAGCGGCCGGCACGGTGACGCGGCCGATGGTCTGGATGCGATTCGCGCCCAGCGCGTAGGAGGCTTCCTTGAAAGCGCGCGGGACGTTGCGGAGCGCGTCTTCCGAAAGAGTGAAAATGGTCGGCACTGCCATGAGCGCGAGGAGGACGCCCGCGGTGAACGCGTTCAGCCGCTCGCTCAAGGGGAAGAACGGCACCCAGTCGAGCATCTCCAGATTGGAGAGACGACGGATCGCTTCGCCGACGACCACAATGCCGAAAAATCCGAGCACGACCGATGGAATGGCGGCGATGAACTCGAGATAGGGCTTGATCAAACTGCGTTCGCGCGGCGCGGCGACTTCGCTCACATAAACGGCCGAGGCGACGCCGAACGGAACCGCAAGAACCAGCGCGATGAATGAGACGGTGAGCGAGCCAGCGAGGAGCGGGAGGATGCCATACCAGTCCTGCCAGAAGCTGGCCGTGATCCAGTCGCGCCCGAAGAGAAACGAGGTCACGGTGCGATACCAGGCGACGGGTTTCGCGGCATCCCAGGCGCGGATCTTCCTCGAGACTTCCGGAAAGCCGGCGAGGTGTTCCTGCACGTGGCCGCGCCAGGTCTCGAGCGCGGTGCGTGCGGCCTTGGCGGTCAACGGCGGCGGCGGGGCGGCGAGCAACGTCTCGAGCGCGGCCTTCTGCGCAGCGGCGATAGAGTCGAACGTTTCCGCGCCCGCGCGCAGCGGGGCGACGTCCGGGGCGGTCGCGTTGCCTTCCTCCGCGCGCATCACATCGCGCAGCGCCACGGCCTGCTCGCCCAGGTCGGAGACGAGCCCATGCATGTCGCCGGCGATGTCGCTGAACTGCTCCGCAAAAGCGTCGAAAGCGGGAAGCGCGGGCGACTGGCCATCCGTCGCCCGGAACTCGCGCAGGCGGATCTGGCTCAGCTCCCGCGAGAGCGCGACGTGTTCCGCCGGGACGGCGCGAATGATATCGACCAGCTCGAGCCCGGCCTGCCGATAAACGCGCAGGTTATTGAGGTTCTGCCCGAAAAATCCCGAGCCTTCGCGGAAGAGGAAAATCGTGATCAGAGCCAGGACAACGACGGCGACGAGCGCGTTGCTCCCGAAGAAGGCGCGCACCATGCCGTCGACGGAGATCGCGCGTCGGGCGGGCCGGTTTGGCACCGGGCGGCTGGCAGTAGTCGATCCGTCCGCAGCCATGGTCGGGGAAGCTGGGTGTGTCCGAGGGGGGCGGCAATTCGGAAAGTGTTACGTTTCTGTGACGGAACCCCGCAGTGGAATGCGGAGTCGCACCGTCGTGCCGTGCCCGGGTTCGCTCTCTGCCGCGACCGTGCCGCCATGCGCTTGCGCGATATGTTTCACGATCGCGAGCCCGAGCCCCGTGCCGCCGATGGCTGGCGCGGCCGGACGTTTCGCGCGATAAAAGCGCTCGAAGATGTGCGGCAGATCATCGCGCGCGATGCCGAGACCATCGTCCTGCACCGACACTTCCACCGTGTCTTCGCGGCGCGCGACCTCGAGAGAAATTGCGCCGCCTTCCGGCGAATATTTCACCGCGTTATCGAGCAGATTTTGAATTGCCTCGCGCAGGCGCACCTCGTCGCCGGTGACCTGCGGCAGCTCCGGCTCGCCCTCGACGGTGAGCCGATGCCGATCAAAACGGCTTTGCCATTCGGCCCCCATCTCGCGGACCAGCGAGAGGAGATCGACGGGCGCGAGGTGGAGCGCGGTCGCGCCCGATTCAAGCGCGGAAAGGTTCAGCAAATCCTCCACGAGCAATTGCAGACGGCTGGAGTGTTTCTCCATCACGACGAGGATGCGCGCCCGTTCCTCCGGCGTCAGGCTACTCTCGTCTTTGAGCGTCTCGATGTAACCGCGGAAGATCGAAAGCGGGGTGCGCAATTGATGCGAGACGTTCGCGACTAGCTCGCGGCGGAAGCGCTCGCTCGTTTTCTGTTCCGAAATGTCGCGCGCGAAAACGAGCACGCCATCCGCGCGGCCCTCGGCCGACTGGCGTGGAACGGCGGTGAGCGCGAGGTGCTGCACGGGCTGGCGCGTCGTGACCGTCTCGCCCTGCGCGGCGCGCGCGGTTTGGAGCGCGGCCTGCACTGTCTGGCTTAATGCCGAGTCGCGCACGGCCTCGAGCAAAAGCGGAGCAGCCGCGCTGTCGATCGTGCCGAAGAAGCGCTGGAAAGCCGTGTTCGCAAAAAGGACGCGCGCCTTCTGGTCGACGATGAGGAGCCCTTCCTCCATCGCGTCGTGGACCGTGCCGATCTGCGCGCCCATCGCGGCGTTGCTCTGCTCGAGCCCGCGCATCCGGGTTTCGATTTCCTCCAGCAAGCGCACGATCCGGCGCGGCCCCGACGCGCCCGGGATGAGATAGGGGCCGGGCGGGCGGCCGGCGCGGATGGCGTCGACGCGGGTCTCCATCTCGCGCCACGGCCGGACCCAGTTTTTCCAGAGCCGGAAAATGATCGCTGCCGCCAGCAGCGCGACCACAGCTGCGAAAAACCAGCCTGTCACTTATTTCTCCCGGAAGCGGTAGCCGAAGCCGCGCACGGTTTCGATCGCTTCGCCTTCGTCTTTCAGCTTGGCCCGCAACCGGCGGATGTGGGTGTCGACGGTGCGGGTGTCGATCGAGTTCTCATAACCCCAGACGTCGGCAAGGAGGCGATCACGTTCCTGGAGGCGGCCGCGGCGTTTTAGCAAAGTATGCAGGAGCTTGAACTCGATGCTCGTCAGGACGACGCGCACCCCACGCACAAAGACCTCGTGCCGCACGGTATCGATCGCGATTCCGCCGGCTTTCAACATTCCATCGAGCGGCTCCGGCGTGCCGCGGCGGAGGAGCGCGCGTAAGCGCAGGACGACTTCGCGCGGACTGAATGGTTTCGTGACGTAATCATCCGCGCCCAGCTCCAGGCCGGCGATGCGGTCGGCTTCCTGCGCCTTGGCCGTGAGCATGAGAATGGGGATGCCCGCGGTCTTCGCGTCGCCCTTGAGAATCCGGCAGACCTCGAGCCCGGACATCGCGGGGAGCATGATATCGAGAATGATGATCGCCGGCTGCTCCGCGCGCGCGAGGGTCAAGCCGTTCGCCCCGTCGCTTGCGACGAGGAGATGGAAACCACCGGCCTTGCGCAGATTGAGCGCGAGGAGGTCGACGACGTCCGGCTCGTCTTCGACGAGAAGAATCGTGTGCGCGGGGGCCATCGCGGAAGCGCTCCGCTAGGGAAGCAACGCCGCCTTAAGCGGTCACTTCCGGCTTCGGGCCGGCCTTTTCGTTCAAGGCCTGCGTGAATTCCTGCAAGCTGGAAACGATCTGCGGTGCCTTAGTCAGGACAGTACTGGCCAGTTTCTCGGCGTAATCGGGGCGGCGCTGCGACATTTCAGAGAGAGCCATCATGACCGCGAGCGCGTTGTTAATCGAGTGCTTGATCTCGCTGAATTTCTTCTGAAGGACGACGAGTTCATCCTGAGAAATAGTGCGGTCTTGGTCACTCATATCGGGCAAATTACTGGAGAATCGGGGCGGTGATGCTTAACTGCACGGTTCGACCTCTGTCGTTCAAATGGCTGCGGAAACTATCCGAATCAGTGGGGCGCGCCAGCACAATCTAAAGAATCTCCATGTGGAGATCCCGCGGGAGAAGCTGGTCGTGATCACGGGACTGAGTGGCTCGGGCAAATCTTCCCTCGCTTTCGACACCCTCTATGCGGAGGGCCAGCGGCGTTACGTCGAGAGTCTTTCGGCGTATGCGCGCCAATTTCTCGACAAGCTGGAGAAACCGGATGTCGACTTCATCGAGGGCCTCTCGCCCGCGATCGCGATCGAGCAGCGCAGCGCTGGCGCGAACCCGCGCTCGACCATCGCCACTACTACCGAGGTCTACGATTACCTCCGCGTCCTCTTTTCCGCGACCGGACAGCCGCACGACCCGGTCACCGGTCAGCCTGTCCATCGGCAGACGCCGCAGCAGATCGTCGATCAAATCCTCGCCTTCCCGGCCGAGAGCAAGATCGTCCTCCTCGCGCCGCTGATCCAGAACGAGACCGGCGAGTTCCGCGATGTGATCGAGAAGGTGCGCCGCGAGGGCTTCGTGCGCGTGCGGGTCGACGGCCAGATCCTCGAGCTCAGCCAACCCGACCCGATCCGGCTGAAAAAAGCGGGCCGTCACACGATCGAGGCGGTCGTCGATCGGCTCGTGATTAAGGACGGCATCCGCAGCCGGCTGGCCGACTCGGTCGAGACCGCGCTGAAGTGGGGCGGGAACAAAATCGTCGTCCTTCGCCAGACCCCGCGCAGCGAGGAATGGGAGCCGATGCGCTACTCGACGAACTACGGCAACGCCGAGACCGACTTCTCGTTAGGCGAGCTGACGCCGAAACATTTTTCGTTCAACAGCCACTTCGGCGCCTGCCCCGCTTGCCACGGTCTCGGGACGGAAGAGGTGGTCGATCCCGACCTGATGATCGCGGACAAGACGAAGTCGCTCGCCGACGGTGCGATCGTGCCCTGGCGGCGCGGGACGAAGCGGATGCAGTCGTATTACAAGACGCTGCAGCAGGCGCTCGTGAAGCATTTTGGCGTTGATGAGATACTGCCGTACGAGGATTTGCCGGAGTCGTTCAAGACGGCGCTGATTCATGGCACGGGCGACGAGCCGGTCCCGATGACTTTCGGCGCGAACGGGAAAGCGGAGAAAACGGCGCGCCCGTTCGAAGGCCTCATCCCGCAGATGCAGCGGCTCTACCAAGAAACGGAGAGCGAGTTCACGCGCAATCGCATCCGCTCCTTCATGACACGCGTCCCGTGTCGCGTCTGCCACGGCGCTCGGCTGAAGCCGGAGATTCTCGCGGTTACGATCGAGAACACGAAGGGCCAGGAACTGAACATCCATCAGTTCTCCGAGCTCACGATCGCGGCCGCCGCGGAATATATCGGCGGCCTCACCTTGACCGAGCAGCAGCGTCACATCGCGACCGACGTGCTGCGCGAGATCGAGTCACGCCTGCAGTTCCTGCTCGAGGTCGGGCTCGGTTATCTCACCTTGAACCGCGAGAGCGGCACGCTCTCCGGCGGTGAAGCGCAACGAATCCGGCTCGCGACGCAGATCGGCTCCGGCCTGGCGGGCGTGCTCTACGTCCTCGACGAGCCGAGCATCGGTTTGCATCAACGCGATAACGCGCGGCTCCTCGTCACGCTGCGGCGGCTGCGTGATTTGGGGAATTCCGTCATCGTGGTCGAGCACGACGAAGAGACGATCCGGGCCGCGGATTACATTCTCGATCTTGGGCCGGGTGCCGGCCCGCGTGGGGGGGAGATTGTTTTTGCGGGGACGCTGCCGGAGATGCTCTCGGGTAGGGTGGGCGTCTCGCCCGCCGGTGGAGGCGTCTCGCCTTCACGCACTTTCGAAAGATCGTTTCGGCAAGATGCCGAAACCGGCGGGCAAGATGCCCACCCTACCCAATCGCTAACAACCGCGTATCTCACGGGTCGCGCTCGGATCGAGATTCCGAAACGCCGCGTCGCACCGCGCACGCCGCCGGGTTCAGCAGAAGGATGGCTCACGATTCGTGGCGCGACCGAGAACAATTTGAAGCACGTCACCGCGCATTTCCCGCTCGGCTGTCTCACCTGCGTGACCGGCGTTTCCGGCAGCGGAAAATCGACACTGGTCGACGACACCTTGCGGCGCGCGCTGTTCCGCCATTTCTACAACTCGAAAGAGAAACCAGGCGCCTTCGAGCGGCTCACCGGCCTCGAGTATCTCGACAAGGCGATCGTGATCGACCAGAGCGCGATCGGGCGCACTCCGCGCTCGAACCCGATCACCTACACCGGCGCCTTCGCGCCCATCCGCGAGATCTTTTCGCAACTGCCGATGTCCCGCGTGCGTGGCTACGATGTCGGGCGGTTCAGTTTCAATGTGAAAGGCGGCCGCTGCGAAAACTGCGAGGGCGGTGGCCTGATCAAAATCGAGATGCACTTCCTGCCCGACGTCTACGTCGAGTGCGAAGTCTGCCGCGGCCAGCGCTACAACCGCGAAACGCTCGAGATCACCTACAAGGGCAAGAACATCGCGGACGTGCTCGACATGACGATCGACGAGGCGGCGCGCTTCTTTCGCAATGTGCCGCAGATTTCCGACAAACTGCTTTCGCTCGAAG
>JBKJKL010000297.1:0-10200 GCA_046597485.1 Chthoniobacterales bacterium | reverse complement strand
GGCGAACGAAGTGGCGGAAGCCATTCGTAAGGCGTCTGAATCTGCACGGAAGGGTATGGAGAAGATGTCGCTGCGCGACAACACCATCCCGCACGAGACGATCGGCGAGTTCGGCGGCGGCCGCGTGCTGCTTCGCCCAGCTTCTCCTGGCACCGGTGTGATCGCGGGTGGCGGCGTGCGCGCCGTCGTCGAGGCGGTCGGAATCAAGGACGTCCTCGCGAAGTCGCTCGGTTCCAGCAACCACTCGAACGTGGTCAAGGCGACGATCGAAGCCCTGCGCGGGCTGCGCCGCAAAGATGAAATTTTCAAGGCCCGCGGAATTCGCCCGAGCAATCACTCGGCTGACGCGGAAGGAAAGGCTGACGGACAATGATGCGGTTGCACAATCTGAAGCCGCGCCCGGGTGCGAAGCATCGCGTGAAGCGGCTCGGCATCGGCGAAAGCTCGGGCCATGGCAAGACCAGCGGCAAGGGGCACAAGGGACAAAAGGCGCGCTCCGGCGGCAGCATTCGTCTCGGATTCGAAGGCGGCCAGATGCCGCTTATCCGTCGTTTGCCAAAGCGTGGCTTTAACAACGCGGCTTTCCACAAGACTTACGCCATCGTGAACCTCGAGGCGCTGAACGCTTTTGAGGCCGGGACGACGGTGAACGAAGCGATGCTGCGCGAGTCGAAGATGATCCGCGGCAACGTCGCCGGTCTGAAGATTCTCGCCGACGGCGAACTGAAGCATGCCCTCACGATCGAGGCCGACAAGGTGAGCGCGGCAGCGCGCGCTAAGATCGAGAGTGCGGGCGGGACGGTTAACCTCCGCGAACCAAAGGGCCCAATGGGTCCCCGGCACGCGAAGGCGGATGCAGTTCCGGCCGCTTCGGCCAAGCCTGCGGCGAAAAAGTCCGCCGCGAAGAAGGCTTCGTCGAAGAAGAAGAAGAGCAGCTAGCGCTCTCTGGCGATGGTCTCGGCGTTTCTTAACACCGTCAAGATTCCGGAGCTTCGGCGCCGGATTCTGTTCACGCTCGCAGTCATCGTGATCGTGCGCCTCGGCGCGGCGATCAGCACCCCGGGGGTAAACGCGGCCGTCCTGCAGGAGTGGTTTCGCAACACCCTCTCGGAGAAATCCGGCGGCGGCGTGGCGGCGCTCTTTAACTTGTTCAGCGGCGGCGCGCTCGAGAATTGCGCCATTTTTTCGCTGGGCATAATGCCTTACATCAGCGCCTCGATCATGATGCAGCTGCTCACTGCTGTCATCCCGCAGCTGGGCCGTCTCGCACGTGAGGATGGTGGCCGGCAGAAGATCATGCAGTACACCCGCTACGCGACGCTCGTCTTGTGCGTCATCCAGGGTTATCTGCTCGCAGTCTCCTTCCAGCATCCGGAATCCTACTCCACCATGCTCCCTGGCATCACGGAGACGGTCAGTCGCCTCGGCATTCCGTTGGTAGCCGATCTGGGGATGACCTTCCGTATCGTAACCGTCCTGACCCTGACCGCCGGCACGTTGTTCTTGATGTGGCTGGGTGATCAGATCACGGAGCGCGGTATCGGCAACGGTATCTCGGTCATCATCACCGTCGGCATCGTTGCGCGCCTGCCCGCGGCGCTCGCGCAGGCTTGGAAGACTTTCGTCCCCTCGGGCCAAGCCGGGAGCCAGGTGAATCCGGCCATCCTCGTCTTGATGATCGCGTTTCTCTTTATCGTGATCGCGGCTGTCATCGCGGTGACACAGGGGGTGCGCAAGATCACCGTCCAGTATGCCAAGCGCGTAGTCGGCCGGAAGATGTATGGCGGCCAGACGCAATACATGCCCCTAAAGGTGAACTACGCCGGCGTCATGCCGATCATCTTCGCGTGGGCTCTGCTCCTTTTCCCGACCACGATCGTCGGTATGGCTTTCCAAAATAGCCGGACCGCGCGGATTATCTCCGACGCTCTCTCGCATGGCTGGCCGCACTACGTCGTGCTCGCGCTGATGATTTTCTTCTTCAGCTATTTTTGGGTTGCGACGCAATTCCAGCCATCGCAGATCGCCGACGACTTGAAGAAATACGGCGGCTACATCCCTGGCGTGCGCCCGGGCAAGCCGACCGCGGAGTTCCTCGATTTCACAATGACGCGCCTGACTTTCGCTGGCGCTATCTTCCTCACTTTGATTGCTGTGCTGCCGAGCTTGCTCAGCCAAGGATTGAACGTGCCGGTGATCACCGCACAGTTCTTCGGTGGCACCAGCCTGCTCATCATCGTGGGCGTCATGCTCGACACCATGCGGCAGGTCGAGACTCACCTGATCCAGCGCCACTACGATGGTTTCCTGCGCAAGGGCCGCTTGCGGGGCCGTGCCTTCGATCGCGGCAATTACAACCGCGGTGAGGCTGCTCCGCAGACCATGCTGATGTGGCTTTATGTCGGCATCGCAGTCCTCGTCATCGGCGGCGTCGCAATCTTCGTCTACGGTCGCTAAGTGAAACACCGTCTCGTTCTCCTTGGCGCTCCCGGTTCCGGCAAAGGGACCCAGGCAGAAATGATTACCCGGCACTTCGGCATCCCGGTCACCTCCTCAGGCGCCATTTTGCGGCGCGAAATGGAATTGGGCACACTCCTCGGCCAAGAGGTTGCCGAGAAAGCGAAGCACGGGGAGTTGGTGCCCGACCAGGTCATCATCGAATTGATCGAGGATTATGTGCGGCTCCATGGCGCGCACGGTTTCGTCTTCGACGGTTTCCCGCGCACCATTCGCCAAGCCGAAGCTCTGGAAGGCGTCCTGCAGCGTCATCGGACACCGCTCGACCTCGCCATCTGGCTCGACGTCTCTACGGAGACAGTGAGCGATCGCATTTCGCACCGCCTGCAATGCCAATCCTGCGGCTTCACCACGACCGAGAATGCGGCGGTTTTTTCCGAACGCGCCATCTGCCCGTATTGCGATGGACCGCTCATTCGCCGGAGCGACGATGATGCCTCCGTTTTGCAGACGCGCCTGGGAGAGTTCAACTCGAAGACGCAGCCCTTGGGCGAATTTTACGAAAAGGGTGGCACCCTCCGCAAGATCGATGGCAACCGTGATCGTGAGGAGGTCTTTGCCGACATTTCCCGTCTGATCGAACAGACGGCATGATCCCGATCAAGAGCGGTCGGGAGATCGATAAAATGCGGCGGGCTTGCCGCACTGCGAGCGGGATTCTGGAGCGAGTGAGTGAACTCGTTCGGCCAGGAATTTCCACCAGGGAAGTCGACCAGTTCGCGGCCGATCTGATGGAAGAAGCCGGCGTGAAGAGTGCCTTTCTCGGCTACCGACTTGGGCATCGCGTTTTTCCTGGCAACATCTGCATCTCGCTCAACGACGAAATCGTCCACGGCATTGGCGGTCAGCGCCGCATTCAATATGGCGACATTGTGAAACTCGACATCGGCGTGGTGGAAAACGGTTGGGTGGGGGACACAGCCACGACCGTCGCGGTCGGCATGGTCGATGAGCGGACCGAAAAGCTAATGCGGGTGACGCAGGCCGCGCTGCACCGCGCCATCCCTCTCGCCCGCGAAGGCGTGCGACTGGGCGATCTTTGCTCGGAGATCGAGAGCGAAGCGCTCGCGAATGGATTTACGGTCGTACGCGAATTCGTCGGGCATGGCGTTGGCCGCAAATTGCACGAGGAGCCGCAGGTGCCGAACTACGGCAAGCCAGGCAGCGGTCCGAAGCTGAAAGCGGGTATGACGCTGGCGATCGAGCCGATGATCAACGCGGGCACGGCGGGTGTCCGCTTGCTCGATGACGGCTGGACTGTTTGCACTGCGGACGGGATGCCCTCAGCCCATTTTGAGCACACCATTTTAGTCACGCGTGAGGAACCGGAGATCCTGACGCTCATCGGAAAGGCGCAACTTCAGTGATAGCGGTTGCGGCCCCAAAATCTTCTGCTAGAGATTTCACCCTGCGATTTGCCGCGGACTTCCCTCCGTGCGCCGCAATGACGTGGAGATAGTCTCCGCGTTTCCTTTTTTCGACCATGAAAGTGCGACCGTCAGTTAAGAGACTTTGTGAAGCGTGCAAGATCGTGAAGCGCAAGAATGTTGTGCGCGTGATCTGCAAGAATCCGCGCCATAAGCAGCGGCAAGGCTAAGCAGCAAGAAAGATATCCCATGCCACGATTACTTGGAGTTGAAATTCCTTCGGACAAACGCATCGAGGCGTCGCTCACCTACGTTTACGGGATCGGGCCGACGACCGCGAAACGCATCCTTGAGCAGGTGAATATCGACGGGAATCTGCGCGCCAGTAAGCTGACCCCGCAGCAGTTGAACGACATCATTCACGCGATCACGGACAACAAGATCGTGATCGAAGGCGACCTGCGCCGCGAACTTCAGGGCAACCTGAAGCGCCTGCAGGCGATTAATTGCTACCGTGGCATCCGGCATCGCCGTGGATTGCCGGTGCGCGGCCAGCGCACGTCGACCAATGCGCGCACGCGCAAGGGACCGCGCAAGACAGTCGGCGTCATTCGCAATAAGGATGCGAAGGCTGGCAAGACCTAACCCAAGGATTTTAAGCGATGGCTGATACACCAGAAAAGAAAACCCCTTCGAAGAAGAAGGCCGCTCCTAAAGCGGAGGCCCCCGAGAGGGTACCTGCTGCAGCAGAAACTCCCGAGACTTCCGCCGCGCCTGCCGCTGCCGTTGAGGGCGCTGCTGTAAACCCGGACGCTGCTCCTGAGGGCGCGACCGCGGCCCCTGCCGCCGAAATTCCAGAAGCTTCTGCTCCCGTGGCGGCCCCCGCCGCTGAAGAAACTGCGCCCGCCGCCGCTGAGCCCACTGCGCCCGCTGCTGAAACTGCCGCCCCGGCTGCACCAGCGGCCGTTGCTGCTGCTCCTGCAGAGAAGAAGGCGAAGAAAGCTTCGAAAAAAGACAAGGAAGCTGCCGCTCCGGAGCCTCCGAAGGAGAATCTCTCGCTCGATCCGAATCACATCGAGCCGGTCAAGATCATCAAGGCCAAGGGCAGCAAGAATATCCATTCTGGTGTCGCTCACATCCTTTCCACTTTTAACAACACGATCGTCACGATCACCGACATGAGCGGCAACGTCATCGGTTGGTCGAGCGCCGGCAAAGTTGGCTTCAAGGGGTCGCGCAAGAGCACGGCCTACGCGGCGCAGATGGTCGCGCAGGACGCCTCGCGTCAGGCGATGGGCCACGGTCTTAAGGAAGTCGAAGTGCTCGTCCGCGGGCCGGGCGCAGGTCGCGAGTCGGCCGTGCGCGCCTTGCAGGCGATCGGCCTCGATCTCACCGTCATCCGTGACGTCACGCCAGTGCCGCACAATGGCTGCCGTCCGCCGAAACCTCGTCGCGTTTAAATTCTCATGGGCAGATATACCGGACCGAAAACCAAAGTCGCGCGTCGCTATGGCGTGCCGCTCTTTGGACCATCGAAATCTCTCGAGCGGAAAAATTATCCGCCGGGCATGCACGGGCCGAAAGGTTCGCGCCGCAAGCAGTCGGATTACGCCGTTGCGCTGGGCGAGAAGCAGAAGCTTCGCTACCAATACGGCCTGCTTGAGAAGCAGTTCCGCCGGATCTTCCAGACCGCTCTCCAGCGGCGCGGTGTCACGGGCGAAACGATGCTCCAGCTCCTCGAGACCCGTCTTGATAACGTGGTCTTCCGCCTGGGCCTCGCGAACACCCGCAGCGCCGCGCGCCAGCTCGTCTCTCACGGGCACGTGCAGGTGAACGGGAAGAATGTGAACATTGCCTCTTACACCGTGAAGGCGGGCGATGAGGTCTCGATCAAAGACAGGCCGAAGTCTCGCCAACTTGCGCTGCGCAACCTCGAGCTGACCCAGATCGCCCCGGTTCCGGATTGGCTCACGGCGGACCGTGATGCGCTCAAGGGCAAAATCGCGCGCATCCCGACGCGCGAAGAGATTCAGCCGATGGTCAACGAGCAGTTGATCGTCGAGCTTTACTCTCGCTAATCGATTCCAACGCTTTCGTGTAGCTGCGCCGCTGTAGATAGTGGCGCAGCTGCGGATCGGTGTTGGCAGGCAGTCTGCCCTCGATCGTCTCGATCCGCTCCGAGACGTTCTGCAGGCGTTTCATGTGCACCTCGGGCGCCTGGCGGCTCTCCGCGTCGCCGATGATCTCCATCCGCTCCTGTAAGGCGGCCGCCAGTTCGTCGTAAACGTCGCTCATCTTCTAAAATGCAGCTTGTAACGTCGGCTGCTTTCGCGCAAGCGTCGGTCCCGTGTCTAACCCGGAGCCGAAACGGATCCTCATCGTTGATGACGACGCCACGCTTCTGCGCGTGACGCGCGAGGCGCTGACCTCGATGCTCGTCTGCACGGTCGATTCCTCGCCGAAGCCGGATTACGCCTTCGAGCTAATGCTGAAGCGCGACTACGACCTGCTGATTTTCGATTATTCGATGCCGATGATCGACGGCGCGACGCTCTTTTTTCTCATTACCAAGGTGTATGAAAATGCGCAGCCGCCGCGGCCCGTCCCGCCGCTCATCCTAGTCTCCGGCAAAGCCGACGAGGCTGGCGCGCAGGAACTCTTGAAGGAACCCCGGGTGCGCGGGTTAATCTCCAAGCCGTATGCGATCAACCGCCTCGTGGAAAAAGTTCGCGAGTGCCTGCCCGGATTGCCGGATGCGGGCTAGTGCGAGCCGTTCCCGTTGGCCTTCGGGCCGCGAAGTTCTTCGAGTAGTTCCTGGCGGGCTTGGATCCAATCGTTATTCGGGTCGCCGCCGAGCGAGTGACGCGTGCGTCGCTCCGCGATGAAATAGGCGCGGATGCTAATTTGTTCGTCGGTTGGCTCGGCCGATTTCTTGCGAGCAGGCGCGGCTGTCTTGGCCAATGCTTTCTTGGCTGCGCTTTTCTTCGCAGCCACGGGTTTGGCAGCCACTTTCTTCGCAGCGGACTTCTTTGCGACCGGCTTGGCCGGCGCGAGCGCCGGGGCAGGTGTGGTTGTTTGGTTCATCGCCTCGGCGGGGGCCGCTGCATTCGTCTCTTCGGTCTTTTTCTTCTTAGGCACGGTAGATTTTAAGTGTCGCACACCGATCCATTTCCGCGATGCGGATTGCAAGAGGATTTTCGCCGTCTACGCTGCAAGCCGTGCGGCATTTTGTCATTCGCTGGGCGATCACTTCCGTTGCGGTCATGGTCGCGTCTGCTGTCATGGGCGGCATCCGCGTCGATAACTTTGGCTCCCTCCTCGGCGCCGCGCTCTTGCTCGGCATCTTCAACGCTTTTCTCCGGCCGGTGCTGCTCATTCTGGGCGCGCCGCTCATTCTCTTCACCCTGGGATTCTTCATCCTCGTGATCAATGCGCTCATGCTCTGGTGGGTGCCGACCTTTGTGCCCGGCTTTCACGTCGAGCGATTTGGGAGCGCCTTCTGGGGCGCGATCCTGATCAGCCTCGTGAGCTGGATGCTGAGCGCTTTCTTCCGCGGGAGCGACGGACGGGTTCACGTCCTGACGCACCATGCGCAGGTCAAGCGGGTCGAAGGCCGTGTGATCGAGCCAAAGGGCTAGGGGATCAGCACGCGGCAGCGCCCGCCTCCGCAAATATCTTTGAGGGAAAGGCACGCCATGTGGCGATTTTCTGAAGCTGGTCTGCTTTCTGCTTAAAAGCTTTTGCATTCAGAAATCTCATCAACCTATGTCCACTCGTCTTCACTATTTCGTCTGCGGAGCGGCCGCATTGCTCGGGGCAATGTCAGTCACTCGGGCGCAGCTTAGCTCGCCTGCGCCGCTCTCCGGTTCGGTGAGCGACCCACTCATTCAGCCCACGGGGTCGAATCCGATCAGCGCGCCGATCGCGAAAGCGAACGCCGCGGTCGCGGCCAGCCGGAGTGCCGGCACGGATCCGTCCATGATGCTGGTGCAGGCTACGGCGGCTCCTGCTGCACCAGTCGGTGCGGCCACCATTCCGGCGGCCCCTGGCACCGGTGCGACGGCGACGACCGAGGCCGAGCCGACGGTGGCTGACAACGGCGGCGTGGGCGTGCGCGAATTTCAGGGTGATGATGTCGGACAAGTTCTCCGGCTTCTCGCCCGTCAGTCTAAGATCAACATGGTCGTGAGCGACCAAATCCCGCCGAACACCACGGTGACGATGCGGCTCGAAGACGTGACCGCCCTCCAGGCGATCGCGATCATCGTGAAGGCCAAGGGGCTCTTCATGGATAAGATCGACAGCGTCTACTACATCAAGACCGCCGCCGAGCGTGGCGCCGAGCCGACGGAGAGCGACAGCTACCAGTTCAGCTACTCCCGCGCGAAGGACACTGCGCCGCTCATCGCTGCACAGCTCCAGAGCAAGGACGCGCCCCAGGTCGACGAGCGGACGAATACATTGTTCTACCGCGAGACCCGCAGCAATATCGACGCGGTCCGCAAGCTTCTCGTCCAGATCGACAAGCCGACCAAGCAGGTCATGATCGAAGCGCGCCTCGTCGAGGTGAACGCGAATCCGAAACAAGCCTACGGGATCAACTGGACCGGCGCGCTCTCCAACCGCACCTTCACCTACGGCGCGAATGCGACCCAGGGTGGAGCTAATGGTATTGGTGGGGCGACGGCCGGAGCCGGCAACGCCAACTTCCAGTTCCCGAACTCGCCTAACCATGGGGGGAACAATCTCGTCGGTAACCTCGGCAACCTCATCGCCGGCCAGTTCGCCATCCTGAGCGTCCCGCAGTTCTCCGCCACGCTGAACTTCCTGAACACGGACGGCGACGCCGAGTTCCTCGCCAACCCTCGCGTGGTCACCGCCGACAACCAGCAGGCGAAGATCGAGATCACCCGCAGCCAGCCAGTGCCGCAGTTGAACTTCAACGAGCAAACCGCGACGGCCGTCTTCGGTGGTTTCCAGGATAAGAAATATGGCAACACGCTCATCGTCCGCCCGTCGGTCAACAAAGACGGATTCATCACCCTCGCGGTGAAGCCGGAGATCAGTAACAAGGTCGGCGACGCCACCTTCACCTTCGCCGGCGCCACCGTGGCCAGCCCGGTCATCGACACTCGCACGCTCGACTCGAACGTCCTGATTAAGAGCGGCGACACCCTCGCGATCGGCGGCTTGCTCCAAGATGAAATCCGGAAGGACCGCACCAAGGTGCCGATCCTCGGCGACATCCCAGTCCTCGGCTATGCCTTCCAGTCCCGCTCGAACGAGCGGGTGAAGCGAAACCTCCTCGTCTTCGTCACCCCGACGATCCTCGATCAACATTACGGCACCGGCTTGGAAGACCAGGTGAACGGGGTGCACCATTCCGGCGAAGAATTTGCCGACCCGAACGGCTGGCGGAACAACGCGAAGGGCGCCGTCCGCGTCGTCCCGACTTCGAATCGCCAGTTGGCCGCTGATTATCCGAAACCGGGCACGCCGCCGCCGCCGGCGACGACGGGCGGCAGCAGCCGGGTCCGCTTCATGGCCGACGCGAAAGATCGCGAATACTAAAATTTACCGTGGGGGTTGAAGGGGGCGGGTCCTTGAGTGAGGGCTCGCCCTCTTTGTTTTCTGGCAAAGACTTCCGCGCCAAAGCCAACGACTCGCAGCCGGCCTTTGCGCTGATGGAGATAAAACCCGCAGCGCGCGGGCCTTCTTGTTGCAAGGCCTTCCGGCCCTGTGCATCATGTCACGCCGAATCCTGACTGCACCCTGATGAATCTGTCCCTAGTCCCGAGCGAACTGCGCGGCATCGCTGAAAAGGTCGCGGCCTCTGAGCGCATCTCCGAAGCCGACGCGCTCGCCCTCTACCGTTCCAAAGATCTGAACGCCCTCGGCATCATCGCGACGGAAGTACGCGAGCGGAAAAACGGCAACTACGCGACATTCATCCACAATCGCTACATCAACTACGCGAACATTTGCATCCTCTCCTGCCAGTTCTGCGCCTTCGGGGCGCGGAAGCGAGACGCGCACGCGTTTGAGATGTCGACCGGCGAAATCGTGAGCAGCGTGCGCGATGCGCTCGGCCAAGGCGTCACCGAGGTGCACATGGTCGGCGGCCTGCATCCGAGCCTGAAGCGCGACTGGTATATCGATCTGCTCACGCAGCTCCGCGCGCTCGATCCGGATCTCGTGATTAAAGCCTTCACCGCGATTGAGATTCGCCATCTCGCGGAGCGCGTCTTCAAGCTGCCGAGACCGGCCTCGCGCAGGAGTTCGAGCGTTTCGCGGATCGGCAGCTTGAAGACGCGCT
>JBKJKL010000379.1:0-6486 GCA_046597485.1 Chthoniobacterales bacterium | reverse complement strand
GGTTCCTGCCAGCCGACCTTCACCGGATCGAAGACATCGTAGCCGCGATGGAAGGTGACGGGCCGCTGCTCGGGCGCATTCAGCAGATCGCGCAGGGTCGGCACGGAGCCGTTGTGCAGGTAAGGCGCGCGCAGCCAGATGCCATCGAGCGGCGGCGAGATGTAACCGTAGGGATCGAGCTCCGTCATCGGCGGGCGATCGATCCCCATCTTTTTCACCTTCTGATTTGCTTCCTGCGCCGCGGCGGCAGACCAAGATTTCATCCGCTCCGAGTCGGTGTCGATCTCGGCGATCGGGATTACTTTGTTTGTCCGCTCGCCGCGCGGTTCGTGGCAGGCGGCGCAGTCGCGCAAGTAAAGCGCGCGGCCGCTTTCCGCGAGCAGCGCGTTGATCGGATGCGTATCTTGAAAGGGCCAGGGCGGCGGCGGAAGATTGCTCAGGTAACGGTCGAGATCTGCCATGCGCTGGAGGAACCACGCCCGCGGCGGCGCGCCCAAGCCCATCGCGGAGTCGATCAAAACCGAACGCACCGCCGGCGTGTCGCCCGTCCAGTTGAGAAGCATCTGTTTCCCGGCGTTATCCTTGCCGCTGCGGATGCCGAGGTTCCAGACAGAGGGGAAATCAGTCGGACCGACAGTGTTGTCCTCCTTCTGCTGCGTCATGAAATATTTTGTCAGGTTCATGGCGTCGTCGCGGCCTGGGCCCCAGTCCGGCTTCGCGCTTCCGTCCGCGACGAACTTTTCCATCCAAGTGAACTGCTTCTCCTGCGCGAGGAGCGCCTTTTTCGTAAAAGGAATGAGGACCCAGCGATAGATCTGGCGGTCGATGAAAGAGAGCCCGCCGTTGCCATATTGGTTGCCGCTGACGAGGCGGATTTCGTTCATGAGCGTCTCGGCGTTAAAGCGCGGATCGTGTGCCGCCTTAAACATGAAACGCAGGACGCTTTGGAGGTTATTCGTGTGGGCAGGCGCGGCCACGACGACATGCGGCGTTTCTTCTTCGCTTAGCCGATAGGTCGCGGCGTGGCAGACGGCGCAGTTGTTCGTCACGCGGTCGAAGCCGACGCGCTTCTTCGAGAACCCGACCGGCATCTCCGCGCCTTCTTCCCAGACGACACCGAACGAAGCCCAGCCGCCCGGTCCGGGGACGAGATCGTTGAAGACGCGCGGCATGACGAGCCAGAGGTAGTAAGGCAGGCCGCGGTCCCCTTCCGCGCCGAGCGAGCCGTACTTGAACTGCTCCGCTTCATTCGCGAAAACCTGCGGGCTTTGTTTGAAGAACTTCGTCCAGGTAAACCAACCACCGACTGCGGCAAGAACGAGGATCGCGCCGAGCGTAACCCAGAGGATGCGTTTCCCTTTTGGCGAGAGTTTCATCAGAAGGTCTTCAGGTATTCAACGAGCGCGTCCTTATCGTCCGGCGAGAGCGTGGTCCCATAACGTTCACCTTCGTGGCCTATGTTGAGATTGCCCTCGTTACGTTCGCGCGGCGTGGCGCCTTCCGCGCGCGGCTGTGTTTCGTAGCGGAAGGAGCGGCGCTCGTTTGCTGGCTCGTCTCGGCTGGTGCCGTCTTCGTTGAAATGCGCCGTCTCGGAGACGAAGCCGAGCTTCGTCTGGTCGAGGACATCGTAGCCGCGGTAGAAAACCTGCGGTCGCTCCGCCGCCGGATTGAGCAGGTCGCGCAGCGTCGGGACAGAGCCGTTGTGCAGGTAAGGGGCGCGCGCCCAGACGCCGTCGAGCGGCGTGTTCGCGTAGCCGTGCGTTTTCCGGAAATGGCTGAAGCGCGACGGGTAGCCGGCGTAGAGACTGTTCTGCGCGGTGGCAAGCTCGTGCGTGTAGGAGTCGAGTCGATGGCGATCAGTTCCGATCTCATCGATCGGGACTACCTGGCCGACGTATTCTCCGCTAAAGTCGCGGCCGTTTTGGCCGTGACAGCTCGCGCAATACTGCGCGTAAAGCGGCGCCCCGCGCCCGGCCTTTTCCTGGTCGATGGCGAAGGGATACGGCGGCGGCTCTTTCTTCAATAGCCACTGCTCGATCCGGCCAACGAGCTGGTGATCGACCGTCGGCGCGAAGGTGCCGGTGCCGAAGGCGGCGCTCAGATTGCGCTCCTCCATCTTGTCGTTGTTCCCGTCCCAGTGAGCGTGCAATTTCGCTTCCTTCCGCGGTCCCTGCAGCCAGATGGAGGGAAAGTCGCAGAGGCCGACCAGCTCGCGGGTTGGCAATTTTTCGAGCGGGAATTCGAGGAGCGTTTTTGCAGGCGTGAAGGTATCGGTGCGGCCGGGACCTTGCGGTGGTTCCCAATCGAGAAAACGGAAGTGCCCGGCGAGCAGGAGGAGCCGCTCGCGCATGAGCGGGATGGCGTAGAAGCGCATCACTGTCCGGTTCAGGAAATCGTAGTCCGCACCGATGCCTTTCATCTCCGCGAGTAGTCGGTCCGCGGTGAAACGCTGGTCGGTGGCGCAGGCAAAGATAAAACGCTCGAAGGCACCGAGGTCGACGGTGTTTGACGGCATGCCGGTGTAGAAGACGGGCGGGCTCTGCGGCGTCTCTCGCACGGAGCCGACATGGCAGATGGCGCAGTTAAGAAAGACGCGGTTGATTCCTTGGGTGTTTCGCTGCGAAACGCCAACCGGCAGATCCCTCCCCGGTTCGTAGAGGAAGCCCATCGAAGTGTATTCACGGCCAGGGAGATACTTCTTCCCCGGCAGATACTCGGGAAACATTTTCGGCAGCACCTTCCAGATCCAGATCGGGATGCCGCTCTCGCGCTCACCGCCAGTCGAGCCGTATTTGAAGTGCTCCTCCGGGTCGTCGTAGAGCACCGGGGCGTCGAGGTTAAAGCGGCGCACGTAATGCAGCGCGACGAGCGCCCCGACCATCACGAAGGCGAGGAAGACGAAGCGCCAGCGTGCTGCTTTCCCATCCCGCTCGTCGTCTGGAGTTAACCCCGCCATGGCCGCAATGAGTTAGTGCAGCGCGGGAAACTCGAGCGCGAAATCGATCAGGCGCTTCTTACTCCAATAAACCTTGCCCAGGTAAACGCCAGGGCTGACCTGGCGGATCTCGTCGCGGATCCAATGCGCGATAATCGAGGTCTCCGAGTAATCGAGGACGATGCATTCCTTCTCGTCGAGCCAGCTTATGTCCTTGTAGACCTTCGCGATGATTGCGCTCAGGCCGAAGGGCAGGATGCGATTGCGCAGGACTCCATTCTCAGGGTCAAAGATCTTCCCCTGCCAGGCAAAGACGTTGACGACAGAGGCGATTTCTTCGGTGAAGACGGTGCCAGGCGCGACGATCGCAGTGCCTTTCGCTTCCCCCTGCGGAATCTCCCCCGCAGGCGCCGCCTTGAAGAGCTCATCGAGCTGCTCCTGCGACATCTTCATCATTTCAGCGACGGTAACGGCCATAGATATCCTTTCTCTCGTTAGGCAGCACTAGAAGGTCTTGAGGTATTCGATCAGCGCGCGCTTATCGTCGTCCGGGAGCTGGGTGCCGTAGTAGTGGCCCTTGTCCTCCACGAAATCGGGACACTTGTTGGCCGCGAGTAGTTCCGGGACGGCTTTCGCCAGCTCCGCGGTTGCTGCGTCCCCAGAAAGCTCGCGCGTCTTGATGGTGAGGAAGGCCTTCGCCAGCTTGGCCTTAATCTTAACCATGTCGCCCAAGTCCGGCTCGAGATTGGCGAGCAGATTAACCGGCATGCCCTTCGGCACTGGGCCGATCTTTAAGTAACCATCGGGCTCGGCCAGCCCGCGCAGCGTTTTCGGGACAAACTCCTTCCGCAGGTGAAGGTAGCACTCGTTCTCGGTCCGCCAGATCGAGGCCTTCCCCAACCGGCGCTCTGGCCAGAGAAGCTTCTCGATTCCATCCTGGAAGGCGGCCAGGCGGCCCGGCACCGACGGGTCGCCATTGAAGACGCCGAGCATGTTGTTGTGGAGAAGCGGCGCAGAACTCCAGACGCTGACGAGCGAAGGCACCCGATAGTAACCGGCGCCTACGTTTTTCTCCGCTGGGTTGAACTGGATAGGCTGCGCCTCATTGAACGGATTGTAGAACTCCATCGTTGGCGGCGGTGGGAGGTCCTTGTAGGTCTGCGAGGAAAAGTTGTCCCAGATATGGCCCGCCTTCGCGTTGGTGCCAAAGGCGCGGGCCGAGTTGGTCTTCACCTCGCTCACCGGGATGCGGCGCTCGCTCGAGAGGAAGTTGTCCTGGAGAAATTCTGGCTTGGCCACCTCGGCGAGGAACCATTGCTGACCGGCGCCGGAATGCGGATCGACCTCCGGGGGTGGCTGCTTGCTTGAATGGCAGCTGGCGCAGTTTAAGGCGAAAGTTTGCCGTCCGCGCGCCATGAGCGTTTCGTCTTTGGAAACGAGTTCCGCGCCGCCGGTAGCGTCGGCCAGATGATAAGGTTGTAGCCGCCGGAAGAAGGCGGCGATGTTTCCGAGACGCTCCTCAGTCGCACGCCAAAAGACGGAATGCTCGCGCGCATACGGAATCTCGAACGGCTTCTGTGGAAAGAGCCCGATGAGGCGGTTGTGCCGGGTAAGCCAATACTCCGAGAACATCCCGATATTCACGTAGACGCGGATCGTTGCGCCCGGCACGCCGATCGAGTCTGCGCCGTCCTTCAGGATGTGAGCGACCGGCATCTGCGGCTCCGTCCCCGGTAGGGCGAGCGTGCCAGCAGTCAGCTTCTCGGTGGCCTGGATGCGTTCGCGTTCGGCAAGGAGGAAGATGGCGTTAATCGCGTTCGGATTGTTGAGGTGATCGGTCGCGATGCGCGAGGTGTCGGACGTGCCGCGCGGCTGGTTTAGCAACTCCTCGAAGAAGAAGCCGCCTTTCTCCACATTCGGGCCGAAGACGGCGCCTTCGTTCAAATATTGGTTACCGATCGCCGAGGCGAGGTTTTCCCAGCCCGGATTCGCCGGATCGGCCGGCGGGTTCGTCGGGAGCGGCGCGATGTGGCAGGCCCCGCAGGAAACCCCGACGCGATACGGCCGCACGAGTGCGTTGTTATTGTAGTAGGTCGGATCGTTCAAGTAACGATCGCCATCCCATTTTCGGCGGGCCGCTTCGTTAAACTCCGGATTAGGAAACAAACGAAAGCCTAGGATGCCAGAGGGCTTGCCATAAACCTTTTCGTCGATGCCAGCTGGCTCAGGTTCGACCGCCTCATCAATCCAAAGGCCATAAGCGTCCGGCTTGGTCGCGGGGCGGAAGCCGGGCTGGTTGATCAGCCCGAGCTTGGCGAAGCGATCCTCTCGTTTGTATTTGCGGTTATCGAGCGTCTTGAGGACGTCGAGCATCCCGTAGCTGTCCTGTGCGACGCCATTCCAGAAGTGCTGATTACCGCCCGACCATAGGTTCCAGGCATTGCGGCCCATGACCTCGTTCGGCTGCAGGACAATGCCGCCATCCATCTTCGCAAAAACGTCCGCGGTGACCTGCGGGAAGTCGGAGGTCTGGAGCCCGGCCGCTTTTGCTTCATCCTCCGGAGCCTTGCGGCACGCGCCAAGTAAGAGGAGCGCGATCCCGAGCGCTCCGATTCCCAATCCCGCGTGGCGGATCGGTTTCACAGGTCCCCGCTTTTAACCTTCGCGGCGAAGGAGTGACAAGCAGATTCAACCCACGGCCGCGGCGGTCGCATGACGCCGGACCGACTCGATGAACTCCGGGATGCCAGCGACGGGATCCGGACAAAGCAGCGTCATGGTATGCACGCCGAGCATGCGGTAGCTCTCGAATTGTGACTCGCTGAAGAACTGGTCGTTCGTGCTTTCGTGCGGGAACGACTTATTCGCTTTGAAGTATTCGTAGATGTCGCGCGGCTCCGTGCCGTAGCAGGCGGGCTTAATATAAACCAGGATACCGTCGGGCACGTCGGCGCCATCGACATCGCGGTAGCGGATGTGCCCGATGGCGGCGTGGCAGCCGTGTCCCTCCTGTGGCCGCTCTTCGTTCCGGCCGTAAATGCGGATGTCGTCGAACTCGATCGAGATCCCGAGATCGATCCGGATCTTGCGCACGGCATCACCAAGATCGGCGAAGGAACATTCCGGGTCCTGCCCGGCATCGCTGACTACGATGAAACGAGAACGGCGCAGGACCATTTCGTAGAGCGCGAGATTTTCAAAATGTCCGCCGTCGGACAGATAGACGTAGGGATTACAGCCATTCGTTAGGCCGAAGACCTCGGCGAAAATCGGGCGGACGCTGAAGTTCGGATAAGCGAGTTGCTGAGTGCGATCGCCCGCCGGGCCGGGATTCCCCAGCCAGGCGCCGAGGCGCACATTCAGCATCGTGAGGATGAAGGTAACGATGGGCGACGAGTGGTAACCCATGTTAGGGCTAGCGGCGGCGCCAGAGATAGTCATGGCCGTGCCTAACGAGAGTTCGCCGCCGTAGCGTTCCCCCTCCGCGGCCCGGAGTCGGCGGTAACCGACCACATAGGAGCCGCTGTGCAGCGGCGACATGGTGAAGTTCA
>JBKJKL010000387.1:0-6680 GCA_046597485.1 Chthoniobacterales bacterium | reverse complement strand
GTGAAGGATTACATCGTCGATGTCGTCTGGGCGACGCGCGAGCCGGCCAAGTACAACCTGCAACTCGACGGCCTCATCCGTTACGGTGCCTCCCCGCGCGCCACCATCTACCTCGCGCTCGGCGCGCGCGCGCATGCCTTCTTGAATGGCCGCGGCTACGTCACCCCACAGGACGTGAAGAGCATCGGCCACGACGTTCTGCGTCACCGCATCATCGTCAGCTACGAAGCCGAGGCGGAGACCATCTCCAGCGAGACGATCATCGATCGCATCTTCGCCGGTCTGCCCGTCCCATGATCGAGCGGTCCGAGCAGCAGACCCCAGCGGAGATCTTGAAAAAAATCCGCGCGCTCGAGATCAAGACGCGCGGCCTGGTGCAGACGGTTTTCGCCGGCGATTACCACAGCGTCTTCAAGGGACGCGGAATGAACTTCGACGAGGTTCGCGAGTATCAGCCGGGCGACGAAATTCGCGCGATCGACTGGAACGTGACCGCGCGTCTCGGGACCGCCTTTGTGAAAAAATTCACCGAGGAGCGCGAGCTGACCGTGATGCTGGTGGTCGACGTGAGCGCGTCCGGCAACTTCGGGAGCGTCTCACAATCGAAACGCGAGCTCGCGGCCGAGGTCGCGTGCGTCCTCGCTTTCAGCGCGATCCGGAACAACGACAAGGTCGGCCTCCTCCTCTTTTCCGATCAGGTGGAGCTCTACATCCCGGCGAAGAAAGGCCGCTCGCACACCCTCCGGCTGATCCGCGAGATCCTCTTTTTCGAACCGCAAAGTCGCGGGACGAATGCCGCTCTCGCCCTGCGTTACCTGAACAAAGTGGTGACGCGGCGCGCCGTCGTCTTCTTCGTTTCCGACTTCCAGACAGGCGACTTCTCGCGCGAGTTGGCGGTGAGCGGGCGGAGGCACGACTTCATCGCCATTCACGTGCAAGACGAGCGCGAGAAGATGCTCCCGAACATTGGCATCATCACGCTGGAAGACGCGGAGACCGGCGAGCAGATCGAGATCAATACCGGCGATCGCTCGACTCGCGCGCACTTCGCCGACCTCGCGGAAGCGCAGACGCAGGATCTGAAACGCACCCTGCACCGCAACAGCATCGACACGATTTCCCTCCAGACGGGCAACGATTACCTGCCGGCGCTTCGCTCCTTTTTCAAACAGCGCGAACGCCGCCTGGCCGTCCGCTGATCCGCCGCGATGCAATTCTTTCTCGCCCAGGAATTCCACGACATCGCGCCGCCGGTCGACTACTCGTTAGTCCCGCCGTGGGTCATTTTCGCGGCCAGCTTCGCGGGACTGTGTCTGCTCGGACTGATCATCTGGACGGTTCGCCGCCGGATGCGCCGGCCGGAGCCGGAAAAATCGCCGCGCGTCCGCGCGCTGGAGAAACTGAAACTGGCGCGGGTCGAGATCGATCGCACGACGCCGTATCAATTCAGCATCCGCGTCTCGGACATTCTCCGACGCTACGTGGTGGAGGAATATCGCTTGCCGATCACCCGGCAAACGTCCGTCGAGTTTCTCGAAGCCATCTCGCAGGCCGCGACCTTCTCGGAAGATGAACGCACGCTCCTCGCCGATTTCCTGAGCCGTTGCGATCTGATCAAGTTCGCCCGCTACGACGCGACCGCTGCCGACAGCGAACTGCTGCTCGAAGAAGCGACGCGTTTTGTGAAGGGAGGCCAGCTTGCGCCTGCCTGATTGGCAACACCTCTTCGGGGCCGACACCGCGCTGACCTTTGCGCAGCCGTGGCTCCTGCTCCTGCTCCTCCTTGTGCCGCTCGTCGCCTGGCTGCGTGGGAAGCGCGGGCCGGCCGCCGCGCTGGTTTACTCGTCCACGAATGTCCTGCGCGGCCTGGGCAAGGCGAGCACGAGCCGCGCGGGTCGTTTCCTGCGCGCGCTACTGCTCGTTAGTCTGGCGCTCTTCACGCTCGCGCTCGCGCGCCCGCGGCTCGGCAAAAGCCTCACCCAGGTCGAAGCGAGCGGCATCGACATCATGCTCGCGATCGACGTCTCGGGTTCGATGTTGATCAAAGACTTCACCGTCGGCGGCGATGCCGCGACCCGACTCGACGCGGTCCGCGAGGTGACGCGGAAATTCATCGAAGGCCGGCCAAACGATCGCATCGGCCTGATCGCCTTCGCTGGGCGCCCTTATGTCGTGAGTCCGATGACGCTCGACCACGAGTGGCTCCTGCAAAACCTCGAGCGGCTCCGGATTGGTCTCGTGGAAGACGGGACCGCGATCGGCTCCGGCATCGCCGCGGCCGCGAGCCGGCTGACGGACAAGAAGTCGAAAAGCCACGTCCTCGTGCTCCTGACCGACGGCGAGAACAACGCCGGCAAGATCCCGCCAAACACGGCGGCCGAGGCATTGAAAGCACTGCAGGTGCACTTCTACGCCATCGGCGCCGGGATCAACGGCGTCGCGCCCGCGCCAGTGCCGGATCGTCGCGGTGGATTTTTAACCGACTTGAGCGGCAACCTCATTTACCAAAATCAGCCGGTCCACTTTAACGAGACTGGCCTGAAAGACGTGGCGCGAATCGCCGATGGAAAGTTTTATCGCGCCACCGACACGCAATCGCTCGAGGAGATCTACCGCGAGATCGACCAGCTCGAGAAGTCGACCATCAGCGTGCACAAATATCAGGAATTCCGCGAGCTCTTCCCTGCCTGCATCATGGCCGGGGCCGGGCTGCTCATCGCGCAACTCCTCCTTGCGCAAACCCTGTGGAAAAAGCTGCCATGACCTTCGGCGCACCACAGTGGCTCTGGGCGTTGCTGGCTGTTCCGGTGCTGGCCTTTCTCTTCCTGCACGCGGAGCGCCGGAGCGCGGCGCGGCTGCGGCAGTTCGTCTCGCCTCGTCTGCTCGGGCAACTCGGAGCCACCGTGAGCCGGGGGCGCCGGGTGTTCCGTTTTGCGCTTCTCGTGCTCGCGCTCGCGCTCGCTTTCGTCAGCCTGGCGCAGCCGCGCTACGGCTACACTTTCGAGGACGTAAAACGAAAAGGCCTCGACCTCCTCGTCGCGATCGATACCTCGCGCAGCATGATGGCGAACGACGTGCCACCGAACCGTCTGCAGCGGGTCAAACTCGCGACCCAGGACCTGGTGCGCGAGCTGCGCGGCGATCGCATCGGGCTCATCGCATTTGCCGGGCGCGCGTTTTTGCAGGCGCCGCTGACGATCGACTACGACGCCGCGGTCGAGGCGCTGAACGAGTTCGACACCAACATCATCCCGGAAGGTGGCACCAATATTTCGGAAGCAATCACGCTCGCGGTCCGCACCTTCGGCAAATCAGCGGTCGGCAATCGCGCCTTGATCATCTTTACCGACGGCGAGGAGTTGGCCGGCGACGCGGCCAAGGTGGCAAAGATGGCGGCAGACTCGGGGGTGCGCATTTTCACGGTGGGCATAGGCACACCAGAGGGTTCGCTGATTCCTCTGCCAGCGGCTGGCGGCGGGACCTCATTCGTGAAGGACGCGAGCGGCCAAGTGGTGAAATCGAAGTTGGACGAAGGCCGCCTGCGCGAAATGGCCCAGGTCACCGGCGGCATCTATCTTGGCCTAACGAGTGGTCCCTCCAGCATGCGCCAGCTCTACGACGAAGGTCTCGCGAAGATGCAGGCGGGTGAGATCGATGCCCGTACCTCGCGCCGGCCGATCGAGCGCTACCAGTGGCCGCTGGCCGCGGCCTTGCTCGCGTTGACTGCCTCCATCCTCATGACGGAACGCAAACGCGTGCGGTCGCGCATGACCGCACCGGCGGCGCGGCCGGTCAAGCCAGTCGCGGCCGTTGCGGCGCTGCTGCTGTGTTTCGCGCCGGGGACGATGTTCAGCGCCTCGCCGGGGCTCGACGCCTATCAGGACGGGCGTTTCAACGACGCTTACGAGCATTTTTCCAAGACCCTGGAGGCGCACCCGCAGACGCACGCCGCGGACAAGCTGCAGTTCGACGCCGGTGCGGCTGCTTACAAAATGAAGGACTACAACAAGGCGTTGCAGTCGTTCAGTCAGGCGCTGCTCTCGCCCGACGTCCGCTTACAGAGCCAGAGCCATTACAATCTCGGCAACACGCTTTACCAACGCGGCGAAGCGCAGAAGACGCCGGACGAAAAACTGAAAGACTGGAACAACGCGCTCCAGCATTACGAGCAGACGATGAAGGCCGAGCCCGAGAACAAGGAGGCGAAGGAGAACTACGATTACGTCAAAAAGAAGATCGAGGAGCTGAAGAAAGAGCAGGAGCAAAAGCCGACACCGACTCCCACGCCCTCCCCGTCGCCCTCACCCAGTCCGCAGAAAAAGGACGACAAAGACAAGAAGGACCAGGACAAGTCCGAGAAGGATAAGCAGAAGCAGGAACCGCAGAAGGGCGACTCCGACCAGGACAAAAAAGAGCAGAACCAGGACAAGTCCGACGAGCAAAAAAAGGACGGAAACCAGGAACAAAAACCTGGCCAGACGCCGACTCCGTCACCTTCTCCCCAGGAAGGCCAATCCCCATCGCCTTCACCGGGTGAAGGCCAATCGCCGTCACCATCGCCGGGCGAGCAGGGTTCCCCTTCGCCAACTCCGGGCAAGGAGGGTAGCCCATCGCCCTCGCCAGGTGCGAGCGCCTCGGCTTCACCAACTCCAGGCAATGACAGCAGCGGAGAAAACGGCACCCCTTCCCCAACCGCCGCGCCGACACCGGAGAAGAAGCCCAGCGGCGAGGTGAAGGGCGCGGGCGACGAGAAGCCGAAGGAGCAAAAGCCCGAGCAGGAAGTGGCCGAGGCTGAGCAGCAGGAAGGCCAGATGAGCGAGCAGCAGGCGGAGCGTTTGCTCCGCGCGATGCGCGAAGAGGAAGCGCGCGTCCAGCTCGATGAACGGAAAGCCGTGCGCCGTGTTCTAAAGGACTGGTGAGCGCCACGACCATACATGAGGGTGAATGAGCGATGACAGACCCGTCCCGGCCATGGCGCATCCTTCTTTGTTTGCTCCTCTTCGTGGGCGCGGCCAGCGCACGCGCGGCTGATCCCTCAGTGACGGCCGTCCTGACTGAATCAGAGACCGCGCTCGGGCGTCCCGTACAGCTGCAGATCCAGATCACCGGAGCGTCGAATCCGAAGCCCCCGGCCGAGATCGCGGTTGATGGCCTCGACATTCGTTCTGCCGGCGTCTCGCGGCAGTACAACATGAGCAACTTCAGCGTGAGCTACAGCTTCACCTACAACTACACGGTGATGCCGCTCCGCGCCGGCACCTACAAGATCCCGCCGCAGACGGTCGATGCCGGCGGCAAAACACTGCGCACCCCGGAGTTGACCCTCACGGTGGTAAACGCACCGAGCGGCCAGTCGGCCCGCGGTCCGCGCGGCAGCGGGCAGATGAATCCGAACATCGATCCGGCGCAGATCGGTTTCGTCGAGATGTTGCTGCCGAAGCAGACCGCCTATGTCGGCGAAATGGTGCCGGTGCAGGTGCGCGTGGGACTGAACATGCGCGCGCCGGTGGAGTCGTTAGGCGCAGGCGTGCAGCTGGCCGGGCAAGGCTTCACCGCGCAGAAAATGACTGAGCCGCGGCAGACGGTCGAGACGATCAACGGGCGCTCTTATCAGGTGTTTATCTTCAAGACGGCGATCTCTCCAGTACGCGCGGGCAAGCTCGAGATCGGCCCGGCCGAGATCAACCCCACCGTGCGGGTGGCCCGCGCTGGCCGGCCGCAATTACCGCGCGGCTTTGACGATCCTTTCTTCGACCAATTCCTGAACGATCCCGCGTTCGCCCCCTCGGTGCCGCGCGAGGTTCCGTTGAAAAGCGACCCCGCTACGCTGGAAGTAAAGGCGCTCCCGCCGAACGCGCCGCCGGGCTTCGCCGGAGCGGTCGGCAACTTCTCCCTCGCGTCGAACGCCAATCCGAAAAAGGCGCAGGTGGGCGATCCGATCACTGTGACCTCCACGATCAATGGGCGCGGAAATTTTGACCGCGTGACCGCTCCGGCGCTGCAGGATGAGCGGGGCTGGCACACCTATCCGCCAAACGACAAGTTCAAGCAGGACGACGATGTCGGCATTAGCGGCGCCAAGACCTTTGAGTTGGTGCTGAGCCCGACCGAGCGGAAGCCGAAGCTGCCTGCGCTGAGCTTCAGCTACTTTGATCCGGTGAAGGAGACTTACGTCACCCTGAAGAGCGAAGAGATCCCATTGCAGATCGAGGGCAACGCGCTGCCGACGGCGACGCCCGCGGCCGGCCTTGCCGCGAGCACTCCGACGCCGACTGCAGCTGCGACGCCGGTCCCGCCCAAGGACGAAGACATTCTCTATCAAATCACGGTGCGGCCCACGCGGGCGCAAAGTTTCACTCCCCTGTTCCAGCGACGCGAGTTCTGGCTCGTGCAGTTGTTGCCCTTGGTGGCATTGCTCGGCTGGGTGGCCTTCCGGTGGCAGCGCTCGCGCGCGACGGATCGCAATGCGCAACGCGTCACGCGTCTGCAGCACGAGGCGACCGACCTCGAGCGGACGATGAAAAACGGCGCCGCCAATCCGCAGGAATACGTCGCTGCCGCCTCGCGCGCGGTGCAATTAAAAACGGCGCTCGCGCACAACGTCGATCCGAACACGGTCGATGCGGCGAGCGCAGCCAGTGCGTTCCGGCTCGATGAACAACAGCGCCGCCGCCTGAAAC
>JBKJKL010000362.1:0-3291 GCA_046597485.1 Chthoniobacterales bacterium | reverse complement strand
GTCGCGGGCGTGAAGCGCGTCGTCGCGGTCATGGAGCATTGCGCGAAGGACGGCAGCCCGAAGATCCTGAAGCAATGCACGCTCCCGATCACCGGCCTCGGCGTCGTTAACCTCATTATCACTGACTTGTGTGTTTTCGAGGTGAAGGAAGGCGGCGGCCTCGTGCTCACCGAGATCCACTCCGACGCTTCCGTTGATGACATCAAGGCGAAGACCGGCGCTCCGTTTACCGTCGCTCTGAAAAAGTAACGCGGCGCGCGGGCGCCACGCTCACCCTGCCCGACCCCCGATGATCAAGCACAGCCTCTCCGCCTTCCTCATCATCCTATGTGGCCTGTCGGCTCATGCCGAATCTTCGCCGTCGCCGGCACCGAATGAGGCCGAGCAATATATCCGGAAAGGCGCGGCGGAATGGGCCGCTTCGGTCGCCACCGGCGATTCATCCACGGTCGAGCGCATCCTGGCTGATGACTTCAGCGGCGTCGACCCGAAGGGCCGCACATACGACAAGGCCTCGATGATTGCCGACACGCGCAAGGCCGCGGAGTTCTTCGCGTCGAACAAACTCGATGAGGTCAAAGTGCGGTTCTTCGGCGACACCGCCGTGGCGCACGGCAGCGAATCGTGGGTGCGGCGGAACGGCGAACGCGGCCGCTTCGTTTGGATCGATACCTGGCTGAAGCGCGACGGCCGCTGGCAGATTGTCGCCGCCGAGGATCTCTCCGCGCCGCCCACCGCCACGCCGGAAGAGGACACGATCCACGCCCGCCGCCGAGCGCAAAACGTTGCCATCGCCGCAGGCAAAGTGGAGGAGATCGCGTCTTTCTGGACGGACGAGGTCACGATTTGCCGGGGCCTCGGCGGTCAACTCGCCGGGAAGGCCGCCTACCGCAAACTCTTTGAGTTCGATCCGATCGCGACTGCCGCGGGCGAGAAAATTGTCTATCAGCGCGAGCCCAACTCCATCGAGGTCAGCCCGCATTGGCCGCTGGCCTTTGAGACCGGCCGCTGGTCTGGCCGCTCCGGCAGCACGACCGGCTCCGTTCTCATTAGCGGGAAGTATTCCGCCCAATGGGTGAAGCGCAACGGCGAGTGGTTCATTCGTTCGGAAGTCTTCACCGCCCTCGGCGGAAGCGGCGCGGGCCTTGAGCTCAAAGTGCAGCCCTAGCAACTTTGGAAATCAATCAGGCGGCTGCGGGCGAATCTTCTGTATGCAGGTTCGCCCGCTCGTAGCTTTCCTCCTCACATTTCACCTCACCGCCAACGCCGTGGAATTGCAGGAGGTCGCGGGGCTTCAAGCGGTCGAGAAATATAGGTGCCGATGCCGTCTGCAGCCGGGATTAAACTGGCGTGCGCAATGCGGACAGACTGAGGTGCTGTCGAGATACTCGCGAATCGTGAGCTGATAACCGCACGCGCCGCAGAGGATGGCGTGCGCGTCGAACTCGTCGGCGGGCCAGACTTTGACGGTGTGGTCAGCGGTTTCGCTGTGGCAGATGTGACACGGGAACCAATTCCCGCAGCACTTGAAGCGCAGGGCGATGACGTCGGAGGGGCCGTGATAATGCGCGCAACGCGTTTCGGGATCGACGTCGACACCGTGCACTTCGACGCCGTGAATCGCGCGCTGCATGGTCGTCGGCGATCAGACCGCCAGCGCGTAGAGCTCAGTGCTGAGATAACGCAGGCCGGAATCGATGATCAACGTGACCACCGTCGCACCCGGGCCGAGACGCTCTGCGACGCGCAGAGCAGCGACCACGTTCGCGCCCGATGAGGTGCCGCCGAAGATCCCTTCTTCGCGCGCGAGCCGGCGGGCCATCGCTTGCGCTTCCGCCGTCGAGACAGGCAGAATTTCGTCGACCTTGTCAGGTTCCCAAAGCGGCGGGATAAAGCCGATACCGGTCCCTTCGATCTTGTGTGAGCCACTCGCGCCGCCGGAAAGGACGGCCGACTCCGCGGGCTCGATTGCCGTGACGTGCACCTTCCTGTGCGCGCCGAGCGTCTGCATCGCGCCATGAATGGAATGCGCCGTCCCGACGATCTGGACGAAGGCGTCAACTGCGCCGCCGGTCTGCGTCCAGATCTCTTCGCCGAGCGCGTGATAGCCGGTGATGGCGTCGCGATTATTGAGCTGATCGGCCCACCAATGGCCAGGCTGCTGGCTGATCTCACGCGCCTTCTCGATCATTCCTTTAATGAGCGTCGCGGTGATCTTTTTGCCGTCACTCAGGACGTCGGTGATCTCCGCGCCGAAGGCGAGCATGGTGCGGCGCTTCTCTTCGCTGAAGGCATCGGAAAAAGCGACATGCAGGTGGTAGCCGAGCGCGGCGCAGACGCAGGCGAGCGAGATGCCGGTCGTGCCAGCGGTGTATTCGACCACCGTGCCGCCGGGCTGAAGATCACCGCGCGCCGCGGCGCTCTCGATGACCGACTTCGCCATCCGGTCCTTCATGCTCCCGGTCGGGTTGGCGGACTCGAGCTTGACCAGGACCCGCGCGGCATGGCGCGGGACGACCTTGCGCAGCTCGACAAGGGGCGTGTTTCCGATGGAATGGAGCAGGCTCATGGCGCGGCGGAAAGGGCGGGGCGTGTGTGTGCGAGATTGATCGACTTGCTCGCGAATAACAAAGCAGAAGTATCCGCTGCGCGCTTCACTCGTTAGGCGCGCTAACGGTAAATCCAGAGAAAGACCCCAGGGACGGCCACACCGGCTACGAGACAAAGCGCGGGAACTAGAGCATTGCGCGCAAAGCGGAAAGCCATGATCACGCCGAGAATGGTGGTGACGACCAGGCCGACCGCGGCCGCAAGCGAGAAAGCGCGGAGCGGTGTCTTGACCGAAGCTTTCTTCCCAGGCAAATGCGAGTTCATGTGGATGGCGGAGAGCGTCTGCAGCGTGGGCGGCGCCTGGTAGCTGCCGTCCTTCGTCGAGTCATGCATCCGATAGAGCTGCCATGAGCCGGTGACAGCAAAGAGGATGAGAGCCGGCGCAAACAAGCAGCCGAGGTAGAGATGAATGCGGCGAAGGAACTGCATGGGCTTGTTTAGCACAATGGCAACGAAGCCGTCAGCGCGCCCGTTCGCGCGGACAAAGCAGGACCAGCACGGAGGCGATCGTCCAACAGACGATCATGAAAACGAACCCACTGCGGAAGGAGCCGGTGCGCTGGTCCTGCTTTGTCCGCGCGAACGGGCGCGCTGACGGCTTTGCGCTCCCCCTCCGGCTCTGTGTTAAACACGCCCATGCAGTTCCTCCGCCGCATTCATCTCTATCTCGGCTGCTTGTTC
>JBKJKL010000219.1:0-3714 GCA_046597485.1 Chthoniobacterales bacterium | reverse complement strand
CCACTCGTGAGGTAGTTGTTGCGCTGCTGGCCGGAGTTGTTGTTCACGCCACGGATGTTGAACTGCATCGGCTGCTGGAACGCGTCTTGGCTGTTGCCCTCGGGAGGTGTGCCTGAGCCGTTGGGCGCCCACGCGGCGGCATCCTGCACGTTGGTGATGCCGAGCGCGTCGATGAACTCGCGCGTCATCACGGAATACGCCGCGGGCACGTCCTTCATGTCGAGCGAGAGACGCGTGGCAGTGCCGGCGTTGGACGCCGCGAAACCGTCGTCCTTGTCGGTGTTGACGGTGAAGGGCGAGAGCACGATCGCTTCGTTTGCGACGGGGGCGGTCGATTTGCCGGCGCTCGATGCGGGATTGGCCGGGGCCACCTGAGCGACGCTCAAACAGGCGAGGAGGAAGACGACGGCTAAGAAGGCGAGGGCACGCCGAGGGGCACTGACAGGGGCAGTCTCTGCCCATGTGGTCAATTTAGTCAGGGTAGTAGCGGGGTAACGTAGTCATGGGGTCTGTGCGCCTGCGAAGGGGGTGTTGTGATTTGAAAATGCCGACTCTATCAACAGTCCCTCTGCCGCTCGGGCGGATAGTTGGACACGAAACTTGCATTTTCATGAGCTGCGTCAGATTCGAGCGCGCTGTCGGGCAGTGGTGCAAATCGGCCGGCAACGAGTGGAGATGAGCGTGGCGATCCGCCGTGCCGTGCGCCGGGAGACTGCTGAGGCAGTGGTGGGCGGAAATTGGCGCAGACAACGGCTCGCGCGCTCGCCGCCCTCTGCTGACCCGCCCATCGCCGCTCATGCGGATGCGACAATACGCAGAAAAATTCCCCTGCCCGCCGCGAGATTGTGTTTTCGCCTGTCAAGGTCGTGCTCCTGCGTCCCCTCCACCTTGACAGACGAGAACGGTCGCGGCTGCTCGGTCAGGTGGAAGTCTGGCGGAGAAATGCCCGGAGTCGAAAACGCGAAAGATGCTCGCGGTTTTTCTGCGCCTGGCTACCTCTGCTCGTTCCCCGCCAACGAATTCATGTCTTCGACGCTCTCGAAATTCCGCATCCTCGTCAGCTCCGTGCAAAAGGAATTGTCGGCGGAGCGGCGCGCATTGAAGGAGCATGTTCACCGCGATCCGCTGCTGCGCCAGTTTTTTGAGGTGTTTCTGTTTGAGGACTTACCGCAGCGGGTCGGCGCGCGGACACCGTTTACCTTGCGGAGGTGGACGGCTGCGATGTTTACTTGGGGGTCTTTGGCGAAGCTTATGGATTCGAGGACGGTGCGGGCGTTTCACCGACGGAACGGGAGTTCGATCGCGCCGCCGCAAGCGGCAAAGAGCACTTGATTTTCATCAAGGGTGGTGCCGAAGGCGGTCGAAATCCGAAGATTCAGGTGCTCATTCGGAAGGCGGGCGAGCAGATCATCCGCCGCCGGTTTGCGACCACTGCGGAACTGACGGATTCGCTCGCCACCAGCTTGGTAGAATTTCTCGGACGGCGCGGTGTCATCCAGCACCGGCCTTTCGATGAACGGGCCTGTCCCGGCGCAACGCTGGACGACATCGACGCGGAGGCTGTGCGCGTCTTTGTGCGCCGCGCTCGTGAAGAGCGCCGGTTTCCGTTGCCCGAAACGTCCCCGGTGGCGGAGGTGCTGGAGCATCTGCATTTGGTCGGGGGTGCTGACCATGCTGAACCGACCAACGCGGCCGTGTTGCTCTTTGGGCGGGACCCGCAGCGGTTTCCGCCGAGCGCCGAGGTTCGTTGCATGCACTTTCACGGCACGGAAATCGCGCGACCGGCACCTTATTATCAGATTTTCAAGGGTCGGCTTTTCGAACAGGTCGATCAGGCCACGAACTTCATTCTGTCGGTGGTCAATCGCAGCGTGGGCACGCGCGCGGAGAGTTCGCAGGCTCCAGCGCGCCATGAGATTCCGCCCGAGGTCGTGCGCGAGGCCATCGTGAACGCGGTCGCGCACCGCGACTATGCGTCAACCGCGGCGGTGCAGGTTGCGGTCTTTTCCGACCGTATCGAAATCTGGAATCCGGGCGAGTTGGCGCCGCCGCTCACCCTGGAACGGCTGCGCCACGCGCATACGTTGATCGCGCGCAACGCGCGGGTGTGCGAAGCGCTTTTTCTAGCGCGCTACATCGAAAAATTTGGGACGGGCACGCTGATGATGATCCGCGAAAGCATCGGCCACGGACTCTCCGATCCGGGGTTCGAACTGCTTCCGGGTGAGTTCGTGACGACCGTCTGGCGGGATTGGCTGACGACCGAGACGGCCGGGACGCTGGGACTCAACGAGCGCCAGCTCAAGGCGGTGAGCTACGTTCGTTCGAGCGGACACATCACGAACCGCGAGTATCGCAAAATTACCGGTGCCACTGAACGCACGGCGCTGCGCGATTTGGCGGAATTGCTGGACAAGCGGGTGCTGGACAAGCGTGGAGAGACGGGCCGGTCGGCTCATTACATCTTCGCGGCGAAACCCGACAGAAACCCGCCATCGCAGTCGGACGGTTCAAACCCGCCGCAAACCCGCCAAACCCGCCGTGTTCCTGCCAGCGCGAAGAGGGCGGGAACCCCGAAACCATCCAGAAAAAAGGAGCCTGCGAACCGAAAAAAGAGCGGAGGGGCTCGCCGGCGAAAGTAAAACGAACAAAGCGACCGTGACTTCGATCACGCTGACCTTCGCCGCAATTCGCATAACCCGACCTTTGCTTTTCGCCGGGTTCGATCAAGGGCGTCCGTCATTGCATTTTTCCCACGATGGCATGTATCCGTAATCGGATGACTCACCGAATTTAGGTTGCCACAAGGTTGCCAGAAACGATGTTTTTGGCTTCACTTTAGGAGAAATGAGTGCCTTTGTTTGCTCGTTCCAAAACACTAACAATCAACTAAGTCCGCGTTTATTCGCGATTTAGCTTCAAGTGGCCGAGCCGGTTCGAGTCCCGTCCATCCCGCCAGTTTAAGGCCCACATCTCATCGAGTTGTCGGCCTTTTCCATTTTAGGGGTAGCATGTCACTACGTGCCAAAAACCGCTAAATGCCGCTAAAAACCGCAGGTAGTGGCAAGGTAGGGTGACGCCGGCCGGTTTCGTTTCGCGTCGGTGCCTTGGGTCTGCGCGCGGGACGCCATCCGCACCGTTGACCTGTCCGGGGTAATGCCTGACCTACATCGCGCGCATGGCCAAAGTCCGCATTCTCCCTGATCGGGTCGCCAACCAAATCGCCGCCGGCGAGGTCATCGAGCGCCCGGCTGCCGTCGTGAAGGAGCTCGTGGAAAACGCCCTCGACGCCGGTGCCACGCGCATCGAGGTCGAGTTTCGTCACGGCGGCCGCTCGCTCATGCGCATCGAGGACAACGGCCACGGCATGTCCCGCGACGATGCGCTGCTCGCCCTCGAGCGCCACGCGACCAGCAAGATCACCGAGGCCGCCGACCTCGACCGCCTCGCGAGCTACGGTTTTCGCGGCGAGGCGTTGCCGTCGATCGCAAGTGTTTCGCGCTTCGAACTGCAAACGAGAGAGCAGGGGAGCGATGTCGGGACGGAGATTCTGGTGAACGGCGGCAAGTTCGTCCACGTGCGCGATTGCGGGCGCCCGGTCGGCACGCGCATCGAGGTGACGCATTTGTTCAACTCGGTGCCGGCCCGCCGGAAATTTCTGAAGACCGACCAGACCGAGGGCGCACACATCGTGCAGTGCGTGCGGCTCTACGC
>JBKJKL010000177.1:0-3845 GCA_046597485.1 Chthoniobacterales bacterium | reverse complement strand
TCGCCCCTCCACGATTGCGATTTCCTGGAAGCGCTTCGGCGGGCTCCGGTAAACCCGCACACCGTCCGTCGCGCGGACGGCGGAGCGCGCCGGCGCCAGCATGGTGGTGCGCGTCGGGGTGGTGCAACCGGCGAGCGCCACGAGGGCGAGAAGTGAGAGGGAGAGCGACCGTCGGTTCATCGCTCAAGATACGAACGCGCGCCGCCCGGCGCGCGCATCGGCGCCGGCCGGGCCGACGGACGCGAATCGGGAGTTTCGAAATCCGCGACCGCGGCCGAGGAAAAATCGTCTTGTGCGCGTGAAGGTCTGCCGCGGCGCGAATTACGAGCATGAGCGAACCCACGCAGGCCCCGGTCCCCGAGAGCACGGAAGCGACCGCACCGCCCCGGACCCGGATGCCGCATCTGCTGGCGCGGCCGTTCGATATCCGCTCGTTCGCCCTGAGCGGGCTCTTCGTCCTTGCGCTTTTCTACACGATTTATTTCGCGCGCGCCGTTCTCCTGCCCGTCGTCCTGGCGTTGCTGCTGAGCTTCCTCTTTGCCCCGCTCGTGCGGGGGCTGGCGAAGGCGCGCATCTCGCCACCTTTGAGCGCGGCGGTGCTGCTCCTCGGGTTCATGGCGCTGCTCGGATACAGCATTTCTTTCCTAATCACGCCCGCGGCGGGCTGGTTGGAGAAAGCGCCCTACGGCCTGCAGCAGCTCCAGCAAAAGCTGCTCCCATTAAAAAAGCCGATGGAGAAAGTGGCGCAGGCCAGCGGCGAGATCGAGAAGCTCACCTCGCCGGCCGTGACCGACGCGCCGGAGAAGACGGTGGAGGTGAAGCAGCATCGCGTGTCGGACATGCTCTCGAGCACGCCGGAGTTCCTCTTTGGCACGGTGCTCATGTTCATCCTTGTCTACTTTCTCCTCGCCTACGATGGCGTCTTCCTCGGGAAGATCGTGAAGTCGCTCCCGCGCTTGAAGGACAAAAAGCGCGCCGTCAGCATCCTGCAGGAGATCGAGAAGCACGTCTCGCGTTACCTCCTCACGGTCACGCTGATTAATCTCGCGCTCGGCTTCGCGGTCGGGACCGCGGTCGGCCTGCTCGGTTTGCAGAATCCGATCATGTGGGGCGCGCTCGTCGCCGTCCTGAATTTCGTACCCTATCTCGGCGCGCTCACCGGCATCCTTTGCATGACGATTGGCGCTGTCCTCAGCTTCAATAACATCGGCTTCGCGCTCGTCTTTCCCGGCATCTACCTCGTCATCGCCACGATCGAGGGGAACCTGATTACGCCTTGGGTGATGGGCCGATCGCTCACGCTCAACCCCGTCATCATCCTGCTCTCAATCACTTTCTGGGGCTGGATCTGGGGCATCGCCGGCATCATCCTGGCCGTGCCGATCCTAGCCGCCTTCAAGATCATCTGCTCGCATCTCGAGCCGATGGAGCCGGTCGCCGACTTTCTGAGCTGATTCAGGATTGTCCTCCACGACGGACTTTCTTTAACTTCGCCCTTCATGTCGTCCGACACCGCCGCCGCTCCTCCCCCGCTTTACACCCGCCAGAATCCTTTCCCCGCGCGCATGCGCGTGAACCAGCGGCTCAATCCCGGCTCGGAAAAGGACACGCGTCATTTCGAACTCGACCTTACGGACTGGGGCTTGAACTACGAAGTCGGCGACTCGATGGCGATTTACCCGACGAACGATCCCGCGCTCGTCGACGAAATCATCGAAGCGCTCTCGGCCGATCCCGCCGAAATCGTGGCCGGCGCGAAGACCGCGCAGTTGCCGCTCCGCGAAGCGCTCCTCCGCGAATACAACATCACCGCTGTCACGCCGAAGCTGATGAAGGCGATCGCGGAACGTGCCTCGGGCGCACCGCTCCTGCGCGAACTGCTCGACCCGGAGCGCAAAGAGGAACTAGTGAATTACCTCTGGGGCATGGAGGTGATCGACTTCCTCTGCGCTCATCGCTCGGTTCATTTCATGGCCGCAGAGTTTGTCACGCTGCTCTCGAAGCTCCAGCCGCGGCTCTACTCCATCGCCTCCAGCTTGAAGGCGTTCCCCGATCAGGTGCACTTCATCATCGACGTCGTGCGCTACGAGAGCCACGGCCGCCAGCGCAAGGGCGTCTGCTCCACCTTCATCGCCGATCGCGCCGAAGGCATCTCCGTTCCCGTCTATCCGAGCACCTCGAAGTTTCGCCTCCCGGAGAATCCCGAGACGCCGATCATCATGGTCGGTCCCGGCACCGGCGTCGCGCCCTTCCGCGCTTTCCTCCAGGAACGCCGCGCCCTCGGCGCGCGGGGGAAGTCGTGGCTCTTCTTCGGCGCGCAACGCGAGAGCTGCGACTACTTCTACGGCGCCGAGTTCGCGGAGATGAAACGCGAAGGTTTTCTCACCCGGATCGATTGCGCCTTCTCGCGCGACCAAGAACACAAGATCTACGTCCAGCACCGCATGCAGGAAGGCGCCGCCGAGCTCTGGCAATTGCTCGAAGAGGGCGCGCATTTCTTCGTCTGCGGTGATGCGAAACGGATGGCGAAAGATGTCGACGCCATGTTGCACCGCGTCATCGAGACCGCTGGCGGCCGCACGCCGGAGCAGGCGAGCGAATACGTGGAGAAGATGAAGACGGAGAAGCGCTACAAGCGCGACGTTTACTAACGCGGACGCCGCAGAACGAAAGCGAGCAGCGCGGTCAGGAGCAGGGTCGCGCCCGCGATCGAACCGCCAACTGTGGCGTATCGCGGACGGTAAAAGAGTTCGAGACGGCCGCCTGTTCCAGCTGGCAATTCAACGACCGGCGCGAGTCCTTGGAGCGATGTTACCGGAAGTTCGCGACCCGCAATCGTGGCGTGATAACCCGGAAAATAAGGGCGCGAAAAGATGAGCCGCACCGGCCGCGTCTCCTCCGCGGGCGTGATTTCCACCACGACGCGCTGGCGGGAATTTTCGCTCACGCGGATGGCCGCGCCGCCGAATTGTCCATCGGGCAACGCGCGCACATGCGGCAGCGGCACCGCGCGATGATAGACCGTCCCTTCCTCCGCTTCGGCCGCTTTCACCCAGTCGCCCGTGAGCGGTCCGGGCAGCGGAAAATCAGCGGCCACGAGCAGGCCATCGATGCCGAGCTGCTCGAGCAATCCATCGGGCCCAGCTTCCGGCACTACCACCTCGCCAATCCGCGACGGATTGATGTGTCCGTGCGTGCCGAAGTCGAGCAGCCGGCAAATGCCCGCCGGCCCGACGGGGCTGTAACCGTTCACGAGATGGACCGCCCCAAACATGGACGTGCTGCCCGGCCGGGTGAAGGCGCCGAACCCCTCGTTCGTCTGCCCCCATTGGTAATAGGCCGGCGGCGAGCGGTAGAGGCTCAGGTAAAGTCGCTCGCGCTCGAGCGGCCCGGCGACGTTCAGGTTCTCGCTAAAGCCAAACCTCGCCACCGGCGCGTGCGCCGGCAGCGCGAGGTAGCCCGCAAGGAGCGAAAGGAACGCCACCAGCGGCAGCATCCAGGCATCGCGTTCCACCCTCCACCAGATGAGCGCGAGGCCGAGGAAGATTAACGCCACCAGCCAGCCGGAACGAAGAAAGGTGACGCCGAACATTGCCGCCGCGCCACAAACGATCGCGATAAAAACGAACGCCCAGCGCCCGAGCCGCGTTGTTTTAAACTCGTTAGGCGAAAGCGTCCACGCTTCCGCAGCCAGCAACGCGAGGACGAGATGGAAAAGCGCGAGGGCGCGAAAGCTGAAGCGAAACATTCCCGCGCTCGGAAGCATGCATACGCCTAGGACCACGCCGAGCAACGCCACTTCGCAGCCAAGCTTCTTCAAAAGGACGCGACCGTTTTTCCAAAAC
>JBKJKL010000093.1:0-6638 GCA_046597485.1 Chthoniobacterales bacterium | reverse complement strand
ACACCGGGCCGAGGACGCCGGCGACGGACCAGGCGGTCAGGAGCCGGCCGTGGATCGCGCCGACGTTCATGCTTCCGAAAAGATCCTTCAGGTAGGCCGGGATGGTGGCGAAGCCGCCGCCGTACATGCTGATAATGACCGCGCAGATCGCGACGAAGAATATGATGCTGCCGCTCCGACCGGCGAACGGGATCAGGCAGTAAAGGGCCGCGCCTAACAAGAGGAAGATAACGTAAACCACCTTCCGGCCGGTGTAATCGCTCGTGGAAGACCAGAGGAAACGGCCCGCCATATTAAAGAGGCTGAGCAAGGCGACGAACCCGCCCGCAGCCGCCGCGGTCACCCGGCCGGGGAACATCTCCTGAATCATCGGCGAGGCCTGCTCGAGGATGCCGATGCCGGCAGTGACATTGAAGCAGAGTACCACCCAGAGGAGCCAGAATTGAGGCGTCCGCCACGCCTGCTCGACGAGGACGTTCGCACTCGTGATCAGACCGCGCGATTCCGTCGGGGGCACATAGCCCGCCGGTTTCCAATCCTCCGCCGGAACGCGGACGATGAAGGAACCGAAGATCATGAAGCAGAAGTAAATCACCCCGAGCGCGATGAAACTTTTGCCCACGCCGGTACTGGTCGCGGACTTGAAGTGGTCCATCAGGAGCAGGCTCAGGTTTGACCCAATAAAGGCGCCGCCGCCGAAGCCCATGATCGCCATTCCAGTCGCCATGCCCGGACGATCGGGAAACCATTTCACCAAGGTTGAGACCGGCGAGATATAGCCAAGCCCGAGGCCGCAGCCGCCGAGCACACCGTAGCCGAGGTAGATGATCCAGAGCTGGTGCAGGCGGACGCCGATTGCGGAAAGCAGGAATCCGCCACCGAAGCAGAGCGCGGCTGCGAGCATCGCCTTGCGCGGTCCGGAACGTTCCACCCAGCGGCCGAAGACCGCCGCGGAGAGGCCGAGGAAGACAATTGCGATGCTGAAAATCCAGGCGAGCTGCGGCTGCGACCAGTCGTTAGGCGCAGATTTGCTCACGCCGAGGATGCGAGTTAGCGGCAGCTTGAAAACGCTGAAGGCGTAAACCTGTCCGATCGACAAGTGGACCGCGAGCGCGGCTGGGGGAATGAGCCAGCGGCTAAATCCCGGACCGGCCACGGTGCTCTCGCGATCAAGCATGCTCACGCGATAGATAACGGCACTCGACCGCTCTCTGGATGCGGGACGAGGCGCGGGCGGCAAATGTTTTCCGCCGCCAGCTCATCTTTCGAGCAACCGATCCAAGGGCAGCACGCGAAGGAACTTTGATGGTATCGCTTACTGGCTTGCTCGGGAAGTGGCCACTCGTGCGCCAGATTCGCGAGCGGAGGGACGGCACCGGGCTGGAGGCGATGTCGGACAAGACGCGGGCGATGCATGCCCGGACGGACAATGCGAAAGTAGCGCGCTCGATCTGTCCCTACTGCGCCGTCGGCTGCGCGCAGCTTATTTACCATCGCGATAACAAACTGGTCTCGTTCGAGGGCGACCCGGAGTCCCCGATCTCGCAGGGCAATCTCTGCCCGAAGGGCGCGGCTTCCTATCAACTGCTCACGCACGACCGGCGCGAGACGAAGGTGAAGTATCGCGCGCCTTTCGCGAAGACCTGGTCGGAGATTTCGCTCGAGCGCGCGATGGACATGGTGGCCGAGCGCGTCTGGGATTCGCGCCGTCGCACCTTCGTCCGCGAGAAGAACGGCTCGGTCGTTAATCACACCACCGCTATCTGCCACCTCGGCGGCGCGACCCTCGACAACGAGGAGAATTATCTCATCAAGAAATTGTTCACGGCTGGGCTCGGAATGGTCTGCGTCTCGAACCAGGCGCGGATATGACACAGCAGCACGGTGCCCGGTCTGGGCACCTCCTTCGGACGGGGCGGAGCTACGACCGCGCAGCAAGATCTCGCGCGCTCTGATTGCATCTTAATCGAAGGCTCCTCGATGGCGGAGGCGCACCCGGTCGGTTTCCGCTGGGTGATGAAGGCGAAGGAAAACGGCGCGACCATCATCCACGTCGATCCGCGTTTCTCGCGCACCAGCGCGCTGGCCGATATCTGGGTGCCAATCCGCGCTGGGACCGACATCGCGTTCCTCGGCGGGCTGATCAATCACGTCATCAGCCACGACCTGATCTTCCGCGAATACGTCACCCATTACACGAACGCCTCTTGCCTGCTTCGGCCGGAGTTTAGCGACTCGGATGCGACCGGTTATTTCTCCGGCTGGGACGAAGGGAAACGCGCCTACGAGACAGAGTCTTGGCTCTATGAAGGCGACGGCTTGAGTGACCCGAAGCGCGACATGTCCCTCGAGAATCCGCGTTGCGTTTACCAAACACTCAAACGGCACTTCGCGCGCTACACGCCCGAGGCAGTGGAGAAAACCTGCGGCATTTCGCCCGCGCTCTTCCAGAAAGTAGCGGACGCATTTTGTTCCGCGTCTGGTCCGGAGAAGACGGCCGCGATGTGCTACGCAGTCGGTTGGACGCATCACTCGAAGGGCGTGCAGGTCATCCGCACCGCCGCGATTCTCCAGCTCCTCCTTGGCAACATGGGACGGCCCGGCGGCGGCATCCTCGCGCTGCGCGGCCACGCTTCCATCCAAGGCTCGACCGACATCCCCACGCTCTACGACATCCTGCCCGGTTACCTCGCGATGCCGCGCGGCGGGAAAGGTGAAGACACGCTGCAGGATTACTTAAAGGCACACACGAACGAGGCCGGGCTTTGGTCGAACTTCCCGAAATATTTCGTCAGCCTGCTCAAGGCCTACTACGGCGCGAACGCGACGAAGAAGAACGACTTCGGCTACGAGTGGCTGCCGAAGATCACCGAGGACCATTCCTATTTTAATTTCCTCTACGCGATGGCGAATGGGGAGATGGAAGGGATGTTCCTCATGGGACAAAATCCGGCCGTGGGCGCGCAGAACGCGCGGCTCGAGCGAAAGGCGCTCGCGCAGTTAAAGTGGTTTGTGGTCCGCGACCTGGTCGAGATCGAGTCGGCTTCCTTCTGGTATGACTCGCCTGAGATCGAGCGCGGCGAGTTGAACACGGAGACGATCGGCACCGAGGTCTTCTTCTTTCCTGTCGCCGGCCACGCGGAGAAGGAAGGCGCGTTCACGAACACGCAGCGGCTCGTGCAATGGCGCGAGAAAGCAGTCGATCCGCCGGGCGAAGCGAAGAGCGAGAGCTGGTTCATTCATCAGCTCGCGCTCCGCCTGATCGCGAAGGCGCACGAGTCCGGCCTCGAAATGGACGAGCCCCTCCGCGCGCTCGACTGGTGGTATCCGCAGGACGAACACGGTGAGCCGCGCATGGAGGCGGTCCTCGCGGAAATCAACGGCTGGGAAATGCCGATCGCGCGCGATGACAGCGGCGTCGTTTTCGGCAGCGACGCGCACGGCGTTCCGCATCACGGCACGCAGCTCGATAGCTTCGAACAGTTGAAGGACGACGGCTCGACTGCGAGCGGCTGCTGGATTTACTGCGGTGTTTACGGGAGCGATCGCGTCAACAAGGCGAAGACGCGGAAGTCGCATGATTACCTCGGGCACGGATGGGGCTTTGCCTGGCCGGCGGATCGACGAGTCATCTACAATCGCGCTAGCGCGGCGCCGGACGGCCAGCCGTGGAGCGAAGCGAAGAAGCTCGTCTGGTGGGACGCCGCGGAGAAGAAATGGACCGGCCAGGACGTGCCCGATTTCGTGCTGGATAAAAGCCCGGATTACCGGCCCGGCTATTTCGCGAAAGGGATGGACGCGCTCCCGGGCGACGCGCCGTTTGTCCTGCACGAGGACGGGCTCGGCTGGCTCTTTGTCCCAAAGGGATTGCAAGACGGCCCGATGCCGACGCACTACGAGCCGCTCGAGTCGCCGATCGCGAACCCACTCTACCCGCGCGACACCAATCCGGCGGTGAATTGGTTCACCCGCCAGGACAACCGCTTCGCGCCGCCGGGCGATCCGCGTTTCCCTTATGTGCTCACCACTTATCGGCTAACCGAGCATCACACCGCCGGCGCGATGAGCCGATTCCTCCCGCATCTCGCGGAGTTGCAGCCGGAGATGTTCGCCGAGCTATCGCCGGAATTGGCGGGCGAGCTCGGAGTCACGAACGCCGACCGGATCAGCATCGTTTCGTTGCGCGGCGCGATCGAAGCGCGCGCGCTCGTTAGCCGCCGGATGAGGCCGCTCCACCTCGACGGGCGGATCATTCACCAAGTCGCGATCCCGTTTCACTTCGGCTCTGCGGGACCGGTGCGCGGCGACGTGGCGAACGACCTCATGGCCATCTCGGGCGAGCCAAACGTGATCATCATGGAAACCAAGGCGCTCGTCTGCAACATCGTGCCCGGGCCGCTCCCGCGCGGCGCTGACTTCCTCCCTTGGCTGAACAAATACGCGCCGCAGGACGGGCCGGAAGTTTTGCATCCCGAGCAACCGCCAGTTGGCGCGCCCGGCGGCAAACTCACGCCCGGTCACGGACAACATGGAAAATCCGGATAAGGAAATAATGAATCAGGAAAGCAGGAAAACAGGAAAGGGAGAGGAGGTTGTTCGCTTCTTCTTTTCTTCGTCCTTTTCCAATCTTCTTCCTGCTTTCCTACTTTCCTAATTCATCCCTCTTCATGATCGGCGAAGGCATTCACAGCACGAACCAGCGGCGGCATACCTTTGTGCAGGACCGTGTCGAAGTCGGATTCTTCACCGACCCGAGCGTCTGTATCGGCTGCAAAGCCTGCGAGGTCGCCTGCAAAGAATGGAACGAAGTTCCCGACGACGGCTACAATTGGACCGGCAATTCCTACGACAACACTGGCCACCTCGGCGCTTCGACCTGGCGTCACGTCCTCTTCGTTGAACAGGACATCCAAAAGGCCAAACAGGTCGCCGGCCCGATGTCGCTTGGCGAAAACGGGAATGATCCGTTCCGCTGGGTTTTCCTCTCCGATGTTTGCAAACATTGCGAGGAAGCCGGCTGCCTCGAATCGTGCCCGACCGGGTCCATCGTCCGCACCGAAGTCGGCTCCGTCCTGGTGCAGAACGATGTCTGCAACGGCTGCGGCTATTGCGTGGTCAACTGCCCATTCGGCGTGATCGATCGCCGGCCCGAGCCGCTGCCCGACGCCGGCGGCGCGTTCAAGTGCACCTTCTGTTACGACCGGCAGAAGAGCGGGCTGACGCCGGCCTGCGCGAAGGTTTGTCCGACAGAATCGATCGTCTTCGGTCGGCTCGATGACATGCGTGCGCGGGGCGCAAAACGCGTCGCACAGTTACAGTCGGAAGGCTACGACGACGCGCAGATCTACGATCCGACCGACACCTCCGTCGGCGGGATTCACGCCTTCTTCCTCTTGTTAGGCGGTGCCGAGGCCTATGGCCTCCCGCCGAAGCCACAGGTGCCAACGATCTACTTGAAGTCGTCGTGGGGCGCCGCGCTCGCGACCGCCGTCGCGGCCGTTGGCCTGGCCGGCCTCGCGTTCGCTTTTTTCTAAAATGGACCGCCCGCCCGACACTGCTTTCGAGAAACGGCTGGAGACGCTGCGGGAGACCGCGCGCGAACGCGGCGAGATTACCGGCCCGGGAGTCAACATCGCCGGCGGACCGATCCCGCGACAGCCGGGATACTACGGCGAAGCAGTCGTTAGGCCGCCGGTCTGGACGTGGGAAATTCCCGTTTACTTTTTCGTCGGCGGCCTCGCTGGGATGGCGCCGACGATCGCCATCGCCGCCCTCTTCAAACACCAGAACGGCATCGCCGTGACCGCGATGTGGCTCTCCGTCATCGGCGCGCTCATTTCACCCGTCCTGCTCGTCCTCGATCTCGGTCGGCCGCTCATGTTCCTGAACATGCTGCGCGTTTTTAAATGGCGCTCTCCGATGTCGGTCGGCGCGTGGATTCTGAGCTTCTTCAGTCCGCACGCCGTCCTTGGCTTGATCGCGCTCGAGCTGCATCTGCATCACACCTTCGAAGGCCCGCTCGGGATGGCGGTCCGCATTTTTAGCATCTTCATGCTGGCCGGCGCCGCCTTCTACGGACTCGGGCTCGCCACCTATACCGGCGTGCTCATCGGCGCGACGGCCATTCCCGTGTGGTTCCTCCATCGCATGCTCCTGCCGCTTCACTTCGGCATCGCCGGGCTCGGCTCGGCGGCGGCTGCGCTGGAGTTGCTCGGGCATCGTGTGCCGGCCTTGAATGCGATGGGCTTTGCGGTCGCGACGATCGAAACCGCGCTTTGGATTTCGCTCGAGATCAACAAGCACGGCAAAGCCGACCGCGCCGCGCACGAAGGTAAATCGGGCTGGATGATTCGCGGCAGTGAGCTGCTGACGGGGCCGCTCTCGCTCGTGCTGCGTCTGCTCGGCTTCGGTTCCGTCGCCGGCATTTCGTTTTTGTGCGGCGCCTTCCTCAGTCGCTTCGGTTGGATCGAGGCTGGCCGCGCCTCGGGTCGCGATCCGGAAGCGGTCTTTGCCGCACAGCGGGCGGATTAGACTTTACCCGCCACGCGCTTGTCGCCCAGCCGCCGCGTCACGCCGATCCGATCGAAATATTCGAGGAGCGGAATCATTACCCGCCGTGAGCTGCCGAGTTCCTGGCG
>JBKJKL010000058.1:0-6503 GCA_046597485.1 Chthoniobacterales bacterium | reverse complement strand
ATCGGCTTGAATGCGCCGCGCAAAGATGTCGCGCTCGCTCCAGGCGATGAGCGCGGAACCGCCGGAACTGCTGAGACTCGGCGCGCGATCGAAGCCGCCATCGGAGATGAAGAATTGCGCCGACGGCGTGCCGCTCGCATCGACAAACGCGCCGGCAATGGTCGCCCGGGCATCGTCGTGCGTGGGATGCTGTTCCCACGCGACCAGCCAGCGATTGCCGACCGCGGTGATGGCGGGAACGACCGCGAAGTTGAGGCCGACGAGGAAGGGCGCGTCGAGCACGACGCCGGCATTGCTGACGCGTGCGCCGTAGATGTAACGGAGCTGAGGATTGGTCGGCGCGTCGGCCGCCGCGACGAGGAAAGTATCAGCAAGAGCGGCGACGGCCGGTTGCAGGCCCGGCAGGATCGCGAGCGGGGTGGAGTCGAGCACTGCGCCGTTCGACAAGACGCGCTTCGCATAGACCTGACCGCGGCCAGCGTTTTGCACCGTGTCATCCCAAACAACAAGGAACTCGCTGCCGTTCCACGCCACGTCCGGACTGGCGAGCGTAACGCCGCCAGAAGTGATAACGAAAGGCGCGGCGTCGACCTCCCGCCCGTTCGCGTCCAGACGTTGCGCGAGGACGCTAGCACCGAGCGAGGTTCGGCTGAGGTAAACCGCGAGGAAACCCTGGTCGCCCGCGGCGAGGCGGACGCCTTCCTGGTGAGGAGCGCCCTGGCTGATCACGCCTTGGGGCGTGACCGCGCCAGCGCTGGAAACCTTTGCACCGCGGATATCGAGCGGCGTCGCGCCCGGAGCCGAAGAGTCGGTGTAAGCCACCTGGACTCCGTCGAGAATTCCCGCCGTGACACTCGGGACATTTTGATTACCGATGCCGCCTTGAACGAGAATGCCGTTCGGATCGAGCACGGCACCCGCCGCGCTCACGCGGGTCAGGTAGAGGTCGTCTTCGAGGGCAGTCTTGTTGTAGGCCACGTGGTAGTTGCTGCCATCCCACGCTGCGCTCGGCGTGAACGTAGTGGACCCGCCGTTATCGACCAACAAGGTGCCGGCCGGGTCGAGGACCGCGCCGGCGTGCGAGACTCGGCTCCCGACCAGTTGCGCAAATCCGCTCGCCCGATTCTCGGACCAGACCACGAAGAAGTCGGTGCCATTCGTCGTCACACTCGGATTCCTGGGAACACTGGGCGAGTATTGATTGATCGTGAAGAGCGAGCCGAGCGCGGCCAGAGCTGGTGAAAAACGCTGCCCGTGCACGACGTCGGATTCCGTCCAGGTCATGAGATATTCGTCCGCGGCAAAGGCGAGGCGAGCTCGCGTCGGGTAGGAGTTAAACGAGTCGCGTCGAAGGCGGCGGCCGCCTGGATCGAGCACACTGCCGGTGGCCGAGACGCGCCCTCCGTCGATCGTGAAGATCCCCGCGGCTTGGTCGAGCCCCTGCCACGCGACTGCCCAGTTGTTGCCATCGCTCGCAACCGCCCATGGCACAACGAGGTCCGTCGTGACCGCCGCGCTCAGGACGAGCGGTGGATCATCCAGCACCTGCCCCTGCGGTGAGACGCGCGCGGCCATGATGTCGTGCTGGTAGCGATCGGTCGCGCGTTCCGTGCCCCAGACGACGAGCCAATTCTGCCCGTTCCACGAAACGACCGGGGCGTATTGATTGTAGCCCGCCTGCGAGACAACGATCGGGGTGGTGTCGATTACGTTCCCATCTGCATCGAGGCGCGCGGCGTAGATGTCGGTCATTGAGCCGAGGCCTGCGCCGGTGTAGGGGCCGTTCATCCCGGTAAAGACGAGGCTGGCGCGGAGGTCCGTCCAGACGACGAGCGAGATGTTGTTTCCGCGCGCGATCTGCGGGACATCCTGGTTGCGGACGGCCGGGCCGGGGACGACGTCGCCGGGCAACGGGCCGTCCTTTTGCGACGCCGCGGCTCGAGCAAAATCGAGGGAAAAGACGAGCGCGAGGGCAAGAAAAAACGCGTGGCGGAGGAGGCGATCTGCTGTCTGGGGGGTATACATTGGGGGCATGGAACCTTGCGCTTTCGGTTTTGCTTTCGTTCCAGGAAAATCCCGGAGAGCCTTTCTACTGCCAAGATAGTAAAAGTTACAAGCTTGTTACCTGCTTTCGCAGGCAGACTCCGGGCGCTGGCCGAAATTCGGCACTCGCAAAGGCGGGAGGCGCGTCCCAGATTATCGCGGTGCCAGACGTCCTCACGCCAATGATGCAGCAGTACCAGCGGCTGCGGGGGAGCGTCCCGCGCGATACGCTGCTGCTCTTCCGGCTGGGCGATTTCTACGAGCTTTTTTTTGATGACGCGAAAGACGCCTCCGCGCTGCTGAACGTCGCGCTGACGAAGCGGAACGGCGTCCCGATGTGTGGCATGCCCTACCACGCCGCGCAGGGCTACATCGCGAAGCTGATCCGCGCCGGCCGGCGGGTCGCGATCTGCGACCAGACGAGCGAGCCGCAGCCGGGCAAGATCGTGGATCGCGAGATCACGCAAGTGATCAGCGCCGGGACGGTGAGCGAGCTGGATTTGCTCGAAGCGAAACGCGCGAACTATCTCGGCGCGATCCATCGGAGCGAGAAGGCCTTCGGGTTCGCCTACATGGATCTGAGCACGGGCGAATTCCGGCTCGCGCAGGTCGCGAGTCTCGGCGCGCTGCAGGATGAACTGGCGCGGGTCGCGCCGGCGGAATTGCTCGCGAGCGACGAGGAGCAGGCCTCGTTCGCCGAGATCGACGGGACGATGCCTTATGACGGTTACGCCTTTCTCCCGGAGCAGGCGGTCTTCACCTTGTGCGAACATTTCGGGGTCAAGTCGCTCGACGGTTTCGGCTGCGCCGCAATGCCGGCTGCGGTCGGCGCGGCGGGCGCGATCGTCCATTATCTGAAGCACCAGCTGCGGCGAAAGATCGACCATGTGCGCACCCTGCGCTGCGACTCGCCGGGCGAACTGGTGGTGCTCGACCTCGCGACGCAGGCCAATCTCGAGCTGGTCACTTCGCGTGGCGCGCGCGACATGAGCCTGCTCGGCGCGCTCGACCGGACGGTGACGCCGATGGGCGGCCGGCGTTTGCGGAGCTGGATTTTGCAGCCGTTGCGCACACTCGAGACGTTGAAGGCGCGGCAGGAGATGATTGCGCAACTCCTGCAAGAGCCTGACCTGCTCGCGGGAGTGCGCGACGCTCTGAAGGGCGTGCGCGATATGGAACGCGCGATCGGCCGGCTTAGTCACGTCTCGGGGAATGCCCGCGATCTCGTCGCGCTGCGCTCGTCGCTCGAGCAGATCCCGGCGCTGCAGAACGAGCTCGGGAAGCTGCTGGAACGGCTGACTTTTGGCGCGAGCCAATTGCCAAACTCGCTCGCTTCCACTTTGCGCACGGAGCTGCGCGCAATGCCGGAGCTGGTCGAGAAGCTGACGCGCGCCGTGGCCGACGAACCGCCGTTCGTCTTGAAGGAGGGCGGCCTCTTCAAGGATGGATACGCCGAGGATCTCGACGAGCTCCGCCGCGCCTCGCGCGAAGGCAAAAACTGGATCGGCGAACTGCAGGAACGCGAGATCGCGCAGACCGGGATCAAGTCGCTCAAGGTGCGGTTTACGTCCGTCTTCGGCTATTTCATCGAGATCACGAAATCGAATCTCGCGGCCGCGCCGGCGCATTACACGCGTAAGCAAACCACCGTCGGCGGCGAGCGCTTTGTCACCCCGGAGCTGAAGGAGATCGAAGCGCAAATCCTCGGCGCTGACGATCGGGCGCGCGCGCTTGAGTATCAGCTTTTCCTTAAGCTGCGCGACGAGACGCTGGAAGAGCTCGCGCCGATGCAGGCGACCGCAGCAGCCATCGGCACACTCGATGTTCTCTGCGGGCTGGCCGAGACAGCGCGGCTTTACAACTACGCGCGGCCGAAGCTGGACGACTCGCTCCGCTTAGTAATCAAAGACGGCCGCCATCCAGTGCTGGACCAGAACCTGGCGGAGGAAAAGTTCGTGCCTAACGACACCTCGCTTGACGGCGCGGGGGCGCGGCTGGCGCTCATCACCGGTCCGAACATGGCCGGGAAATCGACTTACATCCGGCAGGTCGCGCTGATTGTTTTGATGGCGCAGATCGGCAGCTTCGTCCCGGCGGCGGCGGCGGAGATCGGGCTGGTTGATCGCATCTTTACCCGGGTGGGCGCGAATGATGATCTCTCCCGCGGCCAGTCCACTTTCATGGTCGAGATGAACGAAACCGCGAACATCGTAAACAACGCGACCGAGCGGTCGTTAATCATTCTCGACGAAATCGGGCGCGGCACCTCGACCTTCGACGGCCTCTCGATCGCGTGGAGCGTAGCCGAGTTTCTCGACGACCGGATCAAGGCGCGCACGCTCTTCGCGACGCATTACCACGAGCTGACGAAGCTGGCCGAGGAACGCACAGGCGTGGTGAATTATAACGTCGCAGTGCGCGAGTGGAACGAGCAGATCATCTTCTTGCGCAAGATCATTCCCGGCGCGGCCGACAAGAGCTATGGCATCCAAGTCGCGCGGCTCGCGGGGTTGCCGAAGGAAATTCTCGAGCGCGCGAAGGACATCCTCGCACATCTGGAGAAGCCGAGTAGCGCCGCAGCCGAGACCACGAAAGCCCGCCGGACGAAATTGCCGATGCCGGATGCCACCAAGCCGCAGCTCGAACTATTGTAGCGCCGCCTTATGCCGACCAAGACTGAGAAAGAACTGGGCGAAGCGCAGCGGAGCCACTGGCTGAAAGCGGTCGCGGCGGTCGAGATGCGGAACTTCGGTTACGCCATCTCGCTGCTGCAGGGGATTCTGAAACAGGAGCCGGAATTCCTCACCGGCCGCCAACTTCTTCGTCGTGCGGAGATCACGAAACTGCGCGCGGAGAAGAAGAGCTTCTTCAATGTCTCGACCTCTTCAATCGGGCTGATGAAAGCGAAGGGCGAGCTGAAGAAGGATCCACGGCGCGTCATCGAGTTGGTCGAGAAAGTTCTCGAAGAAGAGCCGTACAACCGCCAGGCCAACCTGCTCCTGAAGGAAGCTGCCGTGTCGGCCGGGATGCCGGAAATCGGCGTCCTCGCGCTTCAAACTTTGCTCGAAGAAAAACCGCGCGACACAAAGGTTCTGCACGAGCTCGGCCGCCTTTATCACGACCTCGGGCAGAGCGACAAGGCGGTCGAGATTTACAACCGCCTGAGCGAGATCGACCCGCTCGATTCCGAGGCGCTGAAGCTCGGCAAGGATGCCTCCGCGCGGGCCTCGATGAAGTCGGGCGGATGGACGGAAGCGGAGAGTTATCGCGACCTGATCAAGGACAAGGACGTGGCCGTTTCGCTCGAGCAACAGAGCCGGATGGTCCTGACCGGCGAGTCGCTCGACCAGCAGATTGCCGAGACCTACGAGCGCCACCAGGCCGAGCCGGAAAGCGTGGATCACGCGCGGAAGCTCGCGCAGTTATGCGAGCAAAAGGAAGACTATGAAAACGCGGTCGCCTGGTTTCGTTACGCGGCTGAGCTGACCGGCGGCGCGGACTCGGCGCTGGTCCGGAAAGCAGCCGATCTCGAGTTGAAACGGGCCGAGCGCGAGATCGCCGAGCAGGAACAGTGGCTGACCGAGCACGGCCCGGATGCGGAAGGCTATACCGAGCGGGCCGAGGTGCTGGCGGCGGCGAAGATGTCGCGTGCGGAGATGATGATCGGAGAGGCGCGGAAGCGTTCCGAGCGGAACCCGACCGACCTGCAGCTGCGCTTTGAATTGGGCGAGCATCTCCTGAACGCCGGCCATTATCGCGAGGCGCTCCCGGAATTGCAGAAGGCGCGGCAGAATCCAAACGCGCGCTTGCGGGCGATGAACTTGTTAGGCCGCTGCTACGGGCAACTCGGAATGCTCGACCTCGCCGCGCGGCAACTCGAGGAGGCGGCCCGCGAGATTCTCGTGATGGACCCGATGAAGAAGGAGATCACCTACAATCTCGGGCTGGTCTACGAGCAGATGGGCGACGGCGAGAAATCGCTCACCTGCATGAAGCAGATCTACGAGGTCGACTACGGCTACCGCGATGTCGCCCAGCGGGTCGAAAGTTCCTACGAGCAAAACGCGCCCTCGGCCTAGGGTTGAGGTTGTTGCGCGTTCCGGAGCGGAGCGTGCCGTTTCTTGGCTACGGCTTCCGACCCCAGACTTCGAGGAACCACTTCGCCTCGCGTGTCGCGATCCCGCTAAAGCCAGCCCGGCGTAGATAAGTGGTCAGTTCCTGCTCGGTCGAGTGCTTCGTGATCTGCGGCGGACGGGCGTGTGCCGGAAAGGTGAGGCTCACTTCGAAGACCTCCCAGCCGTCGTCCGAGGAAAGGTCGACGTTATCGACGAAGATCCGGCCGCCCGGTCGCAGGACGCGGAACGCTTCGCGGACGTAGTTGTAGCGATCCCATTCGTCGAGATGCATGAAGACGACCGTGCAATAGACGACGTCGGCGCAGGCGTCGGGCAACGGTTGCA
>JBKJKL010000479.1:0-4916 GCA_046597485.1 Chthoniobacterales bacterium | reverse complement strand
CGCTCCAGGAGTTTTTCTCCGACATGCGGGCGGATACCGGACTCGCCTTCGTCGTGGTGATGCATCTTTCGCCCGAGTTTGAGAGCCAGCTGGCTGAGATCATCCAGCAGAAGACATTAATGCCAGTCACACAGGTGCAGGAGCCGGTGCGGGTGCAGCCGAACAACGTCTACGTCAATCCTCCGAACCACCAGCTCACGTTTGAGGAGAGCGTGCTGCGTCTTGTCCCGCCGCAGCGAGTCATCGGACGCCGCGTCACGATCGACCTTTTCTTCCGCTCGCTCGCGCAGGCCTACGGGCCTCGCTCCGTCTGCGTGATCCTTTCCGGGACGGATTCCGACGGCGTGATCGGGCTCAAGCACATCCGCGCCCAGGGCGGCCTGACCATCGTGCAGGATCCGAACGAAGCGCAGTTCGACAGCATGCCGGCCACGGCCATCAGCACCGGCATGGTCGACTGGGTGCTGCCGGTCGCGGAGATGCCGGACAAGCTCCTCGAGTTCGTCCGGAACGAAGACCGGATGCGGTTGCCACCGGAGATTCCGGGAGGGCCGACGCCGGACGCGAAAGTGCACGACGCGCCGGGGGGCGAGACCGTTTCTGACGAGATGCATTCGGCCCACGACGAGCAGGCGATCGGCAAGGTGCTGGCCGACGTGCGGGCGCAGACCGGACACGATTTCGCGCATTATAAACGGGCCACCTTGCTCCGCCGTATCGCGCGCCGGATGCAGGTAAACTCGCTCGAGACCGTGCCGCAGTATCTCGATTTCCTGCGCACTCACCCGGCGGAAGCGCGCGCGCTTTTGCAGGATTTACTGATCGGCGTGACGCACTTTTTCCGCGATCACGAAGCCTTTGCTTCTTTGGAAGCGCACATCCCGGAACTCTTCACCGGGAAGGGGGCGGATGACTCGGTGCGGGTCTGGGTGGCCGGTTGCGCTACGGGCGAAGAAGCCTTCTCGATCGCGATGTTGTTGAGTGAACACGCGGCGCGTCTCGAGGCGCCGCCGTCCATCCACATCTTCGCGACCGACCTCGATGATGAAGCCATCGCCGATGCCCGCGACAGTCTCTATCCGTCAATCATCGAGGCCGACGTTTCGCCCGAACGTTTGCGCGCGTTTTTCACACTCGACCATGGCCGCTATCGGGTGCGGAAGGAGATCCGCGAGAAGGTCCTCTTTGCCACGCACAATCTGCTTGCCGACGCGCCCTTCTCACGTTGCGATCTCGTTTCCTGTCGCAACCTTCTGATTTACCTGAATGGGCAGGCGCAGGGGCAGGCCTTCGATATTTTCCATTTCGCTCTGCGTGCCAGTGGTTTGCTCTTCCTCGGCGGCGCCGAGAATCACGGTCAGGCGCAGGCGCTTTTCGCCCCGGTCGATTCGAAGAATCGCATCTTCATTCGGCGCTCGACGCCACGGCCGATCTGGAAGATGCCAGCAGTCCCAGTCCGGCCGGTGGAACTAAACGTGCGACGCACGGGCGGCGGCCGCTTCCGCCAGCTCCCGGCACTGACGCATGACATCGCGGGGGGCGCGGCCACGCGCGAGGCTACCGCGGCTCGAGGCGCGCAGATGCGGCGCGAGGTGCTCTTCGGCGAGTTGCATCTCCGACTTCTGGAGGAATACGGACCGCCCTCGGCCGTGGTGAACGATGCGCATGATATCGTGCATCTCTCGGGCGGCGCGGGCCGCTACCTGCAGTTCATCGCGGGCGAGCCGACGGCCAATATCACAAAGGTCGTGCTGCCTGCGCTGCAGTTGGAGATGCGGACTTCACTTTTTAAAGCGGCCCAGAAAAAGGAGAGCGTAAGCGGCGTGCCCACACGGGTGGAGGTTGAGGGTCACGAGGAAATCGTCACGCTCGAAGTCCGCCCGATGAAAGCGGAGGACGAGGCGGCCGGGTTCTACCTCATTTTCTTCCGGAACGCAGCGGAGATGGCGAGCACGCCCATCGCGCCGCTGGTGCCGGGCGGGGGTTCGATTACCCGCGAAGCCGACGACGAGATCCAATTCCTGAAGGAGCAGCTCTCGGCCACGGTCGAGCAGTACGAAGGAGCAAACGAGGAGCTGAAAGCGTCCAACGAAGAGCTCCAGGCGATGAACGAGGAAATGCGTTCCGCGACCGAGGAACTCGAGACGAGCAAGGAGGATCTGCAATCGGTCAACGAAGAGCTCACCACTGTGAACCACGAGTTGAAGTCGAACGTGGAGGAGTTGAGCCAGACCAACGCCGACCTGAGCAACCTGATGGCCTCGACCGACGTCGGGACCATTTTTCTCGACCGCCAGCTGCGCATCCATCGCTTCACGCCGAGCGCACAGAAAATCTTCAATCTGATTCCGTCGGACATGGGCCGCCCGCTCTCCGACATCACGAGCGCGCTGAATTACGACGGTTTCATCGGCGATGCCGAGACTGTCCTGCGCGATCTGCAGACGATCGAACGCGAGGTGCGCGTGAGCGACAACGAGGTCTGGTATCTCACCCGCGTCGCGCCCTATCGCACGGGTGCAGACCGCATCGCGGGCGTGGTCGCGACGTTCATCGACATCACGCGCCGGAAACAAGCCGAAGACCGGCTCCGCGAGAGTCGCGAGGAACTGGCGCGCCAATCGCGCATCTTTAACGCGACCCTTTCGACGATTGCCGACTTCGCCTACCTCTTCGACCGCGAAGGGCGCTTCGTCTTCGCGAATCAGCCCCTCCTCGATCTCTGGGGACTGACCCTCGAAGAAGCGGTCGGGAAGAATTTCTACGACCTGAAATACGACGACGAGCTGGCGGCCCGGCTCCATCGGCAGATCGACCACGTCTTCACCACCGGCGAGACGGTGCGCGATACGACGCCCTACACCAGCCCAACCGGCGAGGAAGGCTACTATGAATACACCTTCAGCCCGCTGCGCGGGGCCGGTGGCGAAGTGCAGGCGGTGGTCGGTTCCACGCACTCGATGACCGAGTGGAAAAAAGCGGAGAGCGCGCTGCGCGAGAGCGAGGATCGGATGCGGAAGCTGGCCGACTCCGTTCCGCAGGTCATCTGGACGAACGACGCGCTCGGGATTGCCGATTATTTCAACCGCGGCTGGTATGAGTACACCGGTCTGAGCTTCGAGGAGTCGGTTGGCCCGGGCTGGCACGCGATCATCCATCCCGACGATGCTGCGACCGTTCTCAAGCGGTGGCAAAACGCGCTCGAGAACGGCGAAGTGTTCGAAGCGGAATTTCGGCTGCGCCGAGCGGATGGCGCGTATCGTTGGTTCATTGGCCGCGATGTTCCGCTGCGCGATTCCGATGGAAGGGTCGTGAGCTGGTTCGGTTCCGCGACCGATATTCACGAGCTGAAAAATGCGCAGGCCGAGCGCGAGGAAAGTGAAGAACGCTTCCGCGTGCTCGTCGATGGAGCGCGCGACTATGCGATGTTCCTACTCAACTTGGAGGGCGAGATTACCTTCTGGAGCCGCGGAGCGGAGCGCGTCTTTGGCTGGACGCACGAGGAAGCGCTCGGGCAGAGCGGCGCGCTTATTTTCACGCCGGAAGACCGGGCGAAGGGGGTGGTCGAAGAGGAAATCGGTGGCGCGCTGCGCGACGGCGCGGCGAGCGATCGCCGCTGGCACCTGCGGAAGGATGACAGCCGCATCTGGGTCGATGGCGTGATGCGCCGGCTCGATCACGACGACGGCACGCCGCGCGGTTTCGCGAAGGTGGCGCGCGATGCGACCGACCAGCACGAGATCGAGGAAGCGCTCCGCGGCGCCCACGATGAAATGGAACAGAGCGTCTTCGAGCGAACGCGCGACCTGGTGGCGACGAACACCGAGCTGGAGCGGACGATGTCGCAGCGGCAGCAGCTCGAGAAGGAGCTGCTCGCGATCAGCGAGCGGGAGAAACGGCGTATCGGCGAAGACCTGCACGACATGGTCTGTCAGGAGCTCACTGCGACCGCCATGTTCCTGAAGACTGCGGCGAAGAAGGTGGCCGCGGAAAGTCCTCGCGCAGCCGAAACGTTGAATGAGTCGGCCCAGATCGTGAACCGGAACGTTGGCCTAACGAGAGATCTCGCCCGCGGCCTGCAACCCGCGGAGTTGAAAGGCGCCGGCCTGAAGCAGGCGCTGATGGCGCTCTCGCTCCACGCCTGCGAGAGCACCGACATAAAGTGCCACTTCGACGCGGCGCGCGGCGTGCGGGTGACGGATGACACCGTCGCGCTCCATCTCTACCGCATCGCGCAGGAAGCCTTGAAGAACGCGGTCAAACATTCCGAGGCGAAGAACATCATGATTACACTCGATCGCAGCCCGGGTTTCGTTTGCGTGACGGTGGAAGACGATGGCAAAGGATTTTCGCCTACGCGGCGGAGGAGCGGGCTCGGGTTGCACATCATGCGCTACCGGGCGAACGCGCTCGATGGCGAGCTTACGATCAAGAAACGCCGCGAGGGAGGAATGCAGGTCACCTGCAAGATGCCGCTGAAAAAATGAAGCAGAACGGGGAGAACGCGGGCGGCAAGCGCGGCATCATCGTGATCGACGATCATCCGCTCTTTCGGAAAGGGGTGATTCAGATGCTGGCGGCGGAACCAGATCTCGAGGTGCGCGCGGAAGCGGAGAGCAGCCTCGTTGCCCTGGAGCTAATGCGGAAAGTGCCGGTCGATCTCGCGATCGTCGACATCGGCCTTTACGGGAGCGCGAACGGCATTGAGCTGACCAAATCGATTAAAGCCGAGCATCCTGCGCTGCCGGTGCTCGTCCTCTCGATGCACGACGAGACGCTCTATGCCGACCGCGCGCTGCGGGCTGGCGCGAGCGGTTATCTAATGAAACGCGAGGCGCTCGACTCCGTCATCGCGGCCGTGCGCACCGTGTTAAACGGTGAAATCTACGTGAGCGCGGAGATGTCGAAGCGGATGA
>JBKJKL010000446.1:0-7149 GCA_046597485.1 Chthoniobacterales bacterium | reverse complement strand
GATCCGAGTAACCCAGCGCGCAACGTCGGTTTGCTTTACCGCTACTCCAATTCCGAGCTCGTCGAACTTGCGGCCCTGCCGGGCCGCAACGGGGCGATCATCTACGCGATCGCAAATTATGAAGCGTTCTTTGCCGGCGCGAGCATGTTCGACCAGGGACCGCCTCTGCCGGTGCGGTGGTCGAGCAACGGCAGCGTTGGCGCAATCCCACTGTTGCCCGGCACGACCCAAGGCAGCGCACGAGGCGTTAACTCCGCCGGGTGGACGGTCGGAACCGATTCCGCGCAGTTTCCGATACCGTTTCTTTACGACGGCACCACCATCTACCGCCTGGCGGATCTGCTCCCGAACGGCTCCGGCTGGGATCTCCTAATGAACACCGCCTCCTCCGCCGTCGCGATCAATGACGGTCGCGCGATCGTCGGCACCGGAGTCTACAACGGGCAGACGCGTGCCTACGCGATGCTGCCGCCGTTGCCGCCGCCCACTTGCCTGGTCTGCCACAAGTTCGACACGACCCTGACCTATCAATGCGACAGCGCCGAGTACGTCAGGCATCGTGACCACGGCGATGCTCAGGGTCCTTGTCCGTTGGGAGCGACGCCACAAGCGGACGAGTCGCAGTAGTGCTTTTTCGTTCCTCGAAGCCTCAGGCGATCGCTTCGACGAGGAACGGCTCGACCGCCGCGGGGAGTTCCTCGCCGTGGCCATGCTTGAACTGCATGTCGTAAAGCCGGCGATAGTAGCCCGACTGCTCCATCAGCTGGCTGTGCGTGCCCACTTCCTTGATGTGGCCTTCTTCCATGACGACGATTTGGTCGGCGTTCAGGATGGTGGAGAGACGATGGGCGATCGCGATCACGGTGCGGCCGGCGGAGAGATTTTCCAAGGCTACTTGGATCTGCTTTTCCGATTCGGAGTCGAGTGCGGAGGTCGCTTCGTCGAGCAGGAGAATGGGCGCGTTCTTCAGCAGGGCGCGGGCGATCGCGAGCCGTTGCTGCTGGCCGCCGGAAAGGAGGCAGCCCTTGTCGCCAATGACGGTGTCGTAGCCCTGCGGTTGCGCCATGATGAAGTCGTGCGCGAAGGCGTCGCGCGCCGCGGCGTAGCATTCCTCGTCGGTCGCTTCGAGACGGCCGAACTTAATGTTGTTCAGGATGGTGTCGTGAAAGAGGAAGGTCTCCTGCGTGACGAGACCGATCTGCCGGCGGAGCGAATGCTGCGTGACCTGGCGCAGGTCGTGCCCGTCGACGCGCATCACGCCCTCGGTCGGATCGTAGAGGCGGAGAAGGAGCGAGAGGATGGTGCTCTTGCCCGCGCCGCTCGCGCCGACCAGTGCGTAGGTCTTGCCGGGCTCGATCGCGAGATTGATATCGGTGACCGCGTCGCTCACCCCGCCGTGGTAACGGAAGGTGACGTGTTCGAGTTCGATCTGCCCGACGGCACGCGGCAAGTCGATCGCGTCCGGCACGTCCACAATGCTCGGCTTTGAATCAATGATGGCGAAAATCTCGCCCGTCGCCTGGATCGAGCGCTCCATGATGACCTGCATGCGACTAAGCGTTTTGATCGGCTCGTAAAGGAGGAAGATGCCAGCGTTGAGCGCGAGAAAGCGGGCCGCGCTCACGTTCGTGAAATAAACGTAGAGGAGCGCGGCCGCGACGCCGAAAGCTGCGATCGTCTCGACGATTGGGCCGACGGATTCCATCGCGCGCACAATCCGGATCGCGTTTTCAAATTGGAGCTGGTTGCTGTGGCGGAAGATTTTCTCCTGGTAATCTTCGCGCGCGAAAGACTTCACCACCCGGATGCCGGCAAAGGTTTCCTGCATCGTCACCACCATCTGGCCGATGTCTTCCTGCTCGTTCTTCGCCGCACGGCGCGCGCGGCGGCCGTAGTAGGCGATCGGCACGATGCAGAGCGGGAAGAGGAACAGCGTCACGAGCGTGAAGCGCCAGTCAAGATAGAGTAACACCGCCACGCCGCTCAGGATCGCGACGGGTTGTTTGAAGAGGTCGCTCGTGATGTTCGAGAGCGCCATCTGCATCATGCGGGTGTCGTTCGTGATCCGCGACATGAGGAAGCCGGAGCGGGACTTGTTAAAGAAGTCCATCGAGTGGCTCAGGATTTTCGAGAAGAGCTGGGTGCGGATGTCGGTCAGCACCTTGTTGCTCACCCAGGCCATGAAGTAGCTATTGGCGAAGGAGCAGGCGCTGCGCGTCATCATGACGAGCGGGATGGCGAGGCAAAGGATGAGAAAGGAGTCGATCTTCGGGCCGGCATCGAGCTGGTCGCGATGCTGGAGGAGCGCCTGCGGGTTCATCGCGCCGCCTTGGAAAACGACCGACATGACCTGCCCGAGAATGATCGGGAGGTAGCCGCTGATCAGGCCGTAGAGCGCTCCAAAGGCGAGGCCGAGGCCGAAGCGGAACTTATACGGCTTTACATACTGGAAGAGCCGCCGATAGGGCCCGACGCCTGCCTTAAAGGTCTGCCAGAAGGTGCGCTTCTTCGGTTTGATCGTGGTCGTGACAGGATCGCTCATGGCGTGGCGGCGCGCGGCGCCGCGAGCAGCGTTTCCATAGCATCGATCACCCGGCGCGTCGAGATGCGCTTCATCGGCGCCGACCCATGTTTCTCCTCGAAACGGGTCATCGCTTCGCCCTCTTTCCCGGCGAGCACGATGGCCGGGGTGAACCGGGGATGCCAGTGCATTGGGTTGGTCGGGCCGAAAAGGACGACCTGCGGTGTCTGGCTCGCGGCCGCGAAATGCATCGGCGCGGAATCGACCGTCACAACCAGTCGCGCGCGCTTGATCAAGGCGGCAAGCGTAAGCAGGTCAACCGCGCCGGTCAGGTCGATGAAGGGATGCTTCGCCCGCGCGCGAATCTCAGTGAGATGCGCTTGCTCGAGCCGCGACGCGCTCGCCGTGACCACGCAGGCCAGGCCGCACCCGTGGAGGAAGTGGATGATCTCCGCCCAGCGGTTCGGTTCCCAAAATTTCTCCGCCCGCGCCGAGCCGGGATGGAGCAGCACAAACGGCCCGGTCACGCCGCGCGCTTGCAGCGTCTCCTCCGCCCGCGCGACCGCGCTTTCCGGCAGATGTAATTGAAGGGTGGGCGACGCGTGCTCAATGCCTAACGAGCGCAGAAGGCAAAGGTGATAATCGACTGTGTGGAGCGTCCCAACGTCGCAATCGAGCAGCGTGTTGTAGCTGCGGGAGCGGAGTTTCGCGCGCAGCTTCGGATGGTCCGCAGTCACGCGATATTTTGCGCCGGAAAAAAGTGTCAGCATGCTTGAGCGATCGTTGCGCGTGAAGTCGAGGCAGTATTCGTAGCGCCGTCGCGCGACGGTGAACCAGCTGCGCGCGTCGCTTAGTTTCTTTCGCGCGATGAACGTCTGGTCGACGCCGCGGATTGCCGGCAGGAGCGCGGCCGAGTCGCTGGAAACGACGAGAGAAAGATGCGCCCGCGGATACTTCGCCCGGACCGCCGCGATCGCTGGCGTGGTCAGGACGAGGTCGCCGATGCGCTTCAACTGGAGGAGCAGGATGTTCAACGCTGGTGGAGCGCGACGAGCGGCCCTTGCCCCGTCAGGACTTCATCGCTACCGCGCGCTGGTAGGCGATGAGGAGGCGGGTGCGGAAGTGGTCCCAGGTAAAGTTTTGCACCACGCGATCGCGCGCCGCCACGCTCATCCGCGCGACGAGGTCGGGGTTGTCGTAGAGGTGCTTGATCGCCTCCGCTAGCCGATCGACATCGCCCGGCGGAATGATCAGGCCCTGCACGCCATCGACGACCACATCGCCCGCTTCGCGCGTCGTGATTTGCGGCAGCCCGCAGGCCGCCGCTTCGTAGGTGACTTTCGCGCTCCCTTCGCAGGTCGAGGGGAAGACGTGGACGCTGCACTGTTTCAGGTAATCCTCGGGATTTTTGGCAAAGCCGACGACGCGGATGTTGTCGCGCGCAAACTTCTGCAGGTGCGGTTTCGCTTCGTCGTGGACGGAGCCGATGAGCCAGAGCTCCGCGTCTTTCAGTTGCAGACGGTGCCAGGCTTCAAGCAGATAATGGATGCCCTTCCGCTCGATCAACGCGCCCGAAAAACAGGCGCGGAAAATTGGCGGCCGCGTGCCCGGGCGGAAGCGTTCTACGTCCACGCCGCGCGGGAGGTAGTAGAGTTTATCTTCCTTGAAACCCTGCACGCGGAAGGTGTCGGCCGCTTTCTCGGAGAGGACGACGAGCAGGTCAGCGAGATCGTATTCCTCGATGAAACGGCCCCGGTCGAGCAGCAGTCGCTCCTTCCAGGTGCGATTCGGCGGCACCGGCTGCGCGGGCCGCGAAGTCTTGCCGCGGTCGCGGTGCCAAGTCGGGATCTCGACCAGCGACGGGATGCCGCGCCGCCGAGCCACACGGAGCGATTCGAGGCAGTCGCCCGACCAACTGTGGAAAAGATCGTAGCGCCCGGTCTCGAGCTGGCGGGCTGCGATCCAGTCGAGGTATTTCTTTTTCGCCCCGTAATACTGCGGGCGATCGATAAAGGAAGAGATGAGCCGGACCGGATGCCAGCGCAGCGAGTAGACATACTTCGACGGGATTTCCTTCTGCCGGTTATCGTAGGCGACGGCGCGCCCGAGGAAGCCGCCGCGATACGACGCGCGCAACGCCTCGAAGGCGTCGGTATCCAACCCGGAGCCGCCGATGCGGGCGAAGATCGAGTAGAGCAAGTGGCGCGGGAGCCGCTTGGTTTCGACCGCGGCCGGGCGAACGGGCGGCGCTGCGTTTAAAGTGTCGCCGGGCATGGGCGAGGAATTATTGTGGCGAATCGCGGCCGCGTAAAGGCGCCGCCGCCTCCTTCATGGATCCTGCTCACTTGAAAATCGGCTTCATCCGGCGTGGTTACTCGCGCAGCGGTGGGGCCGAGGCCTATCTGAAACGGCTCGCGACCGGCTTGCACTCGTTAGGCCACGAGGCGCAGTTGCTCACCAGCGCGGAGTGGCCGGAGGAGGATTGGGGCTACGGGCCGGTGCGCCGCGTGCCGGGCGATTCGCCGCTGCAGTTTGCGGATGCACTGGTTGCAGCGCGGCCAGCTTGCGACCTGACCATGAGCCTCGAACGCGTTTGGCGCTGCGATGTGATGCGCGCGGGCGACGGCGTGCATTGCGTCTGGCTGGAACGCCGCGGCGGTTTCCTGCGCGGACTGCGCCTGGCCCTGAATGCAAAACATCGCGCGACCATCCGGCTTGAGGAATCGCTCTACGTGCGGCGCGGCGCGGGGCGCGTCATTGCCAACTCCGAGATGGTGCGGCGCGAAATCATCGACACCTACGGCTATCCGGTGGAGCGGATCGACGTGGTCTACAACGGCGTCCCGCTCGAGCAGTTCCAGTTCGTCGACGGCGAACGCGAGCGAGCGCGGGCGGCGCTTGGTTTAGCTGATGGCGAAGTGGCGCTGCTCTTCGTTGGCTCAGGCTGGGAGCGGAAGGGCCTGCGCTTCGCGATCGAGGCGGTGACGCGCTTGAAGGAAAAGTCGCTACGTCTGTTCGTGGCCGGTCGCGGCAAAGCGAACGCTGCGGACGGGGTCACGTTTCTCGGCGAAGTCACCGACGTGCGCTCGCTTTACGCCGCAGCGGATGTCTTCGTCTTGCCGACGCTCTACGATCCGTTTTCAAACGCCTGCCTGGAAGCGCTCGCCGCCGGCCTGCCCGTAATCACGACGCGTGCGAACGGGTTCAGCGAAGTGATCGACGACGGCGTACACGGCAGCTCAATCGAAGCAGGAAATGCCGAGGCCGTGGCGGAAGCCATCCGCTTCTGGTCACAAGGCGAACGGCGTGCTGCCGCAAAAAGCGCGATCGCGGAACGCGCGGCGCAGTTCGACATCTCGCGCAACGTCGCGCGGACGATCGAGATTCTCGCTCAGGCCGCGAGCGCGGTGTCCACGTCCGGAAAAATCCGGAAGACCTGATCGAGCCGCGCGATTTCGAAGATCGGGCGGACACTTTCCTGGAGGCCGCTGAGGGAAAATTTTCCACCGTAGGCGGCGACGTTTTGCATCGCCTCGATCAGGACCGCGAGCCCGGAGCTATCGATGTAGCTGACCTGCGAAAGATCGACCACGAGCTGCGGCAGCTTCTGGTTCACCAGCGCCGCGAGTGAGGCGGCAATGCCGGGCGAGACATGGAGGTCGATCTCGCCCTGGAGCGGGAGGACATTCGGGCGCGCGGTCGTTGGATTAGCCATGGGGTTGGGAGGAAGATGCCCCCGCGGCGCGCATCGTCAATCTGCCGGCGATCTACCAGTCCAGCGCGCGCACGACCGCCTCGGTATCCGAGAAGTCGTCGAAAAGAAAGTCGGGCTTGTGCTCGGCCAGCCGCTCGCGCGACCAGGAGCCAGTCGCGACCGCGATCGTTCGCGCGCCGAAAATTTTGCCGCAGGCAATGTCGTGCCCGGTGTCGCCGATGACGTCGATCCGCGCCGCGTCGAACTCGTGCCCGTGCTTCTCCGCGGCGCGGCGACGCGCGAAGGCGCCGAGCTCATTCCGGTCATGGGAATCGTCGGCAAAGGCGCCAAACTCGAAGTAATCCCAGAGCCCGTAGTGGCGCAGCTTCAGCTCCGCGCCACGGCGTAGATTACCGGTCAGCAAGCCGACGACGCGGTCCGGTTTCTCTGCCATTCGGTCGAGCAACTCGCGCACACCGGGCAGGATGCGGCCCTGCACTGTGGGCAGCACGTCATGCAACCCGCGCAGGTAGTGTTCGAGAAAATCGGAGACCGCCGCGTCGCTTGGTTCCACCTGGTATTTCCGCAGGATGCTCGCGGCGATGAAGCGATCGGTGCGGCCGGAGATCTCGATGTCGCGGAAGTCATCCGTGACCCCGAAGCGTTCCTGCACCACGCGCCGGAGCGAGAGGTCGCCGGCGCCACCGGAAAGGATCAAAGTCGAGTCAATGTCCCAAAGAAGGAGGCGCTTGTTTGCAGTTGTCATGGCGAGAGAAGCTGACACTTCTCCTCCTCTTCCACGGTGATGACAAACTACCGCGGACGCCTTGCGCCATCGCCTACCGGCTACCTCCGCAGTGACACTATGTGGCGTGGGCGGGGAACGGCGGAAAATCGGAAACCTCTCGCGCGCCGCGCACACCTTTCGTGAGGC
>JBKJKL010000068.1:0-3906 GCA_046597485.1 Chthoniobacterales bacterium | reverse complement strand
GCGGAGCGGTCCGCCTCGCTCCTTTCGAGCTGCTGCAAAAGCGCCGCCGCGGTGATCTCGTCACCTCGCACCGTGTTCTTTCCCGCGGCCCCTGCGCCGTTGCGATCGCGTGCCTCCGCTGCTCCCGCCACCATCCGCGGGCCGGCGGAATCCAGCGCATCTTTTACCTCGAACTCCCTCTCGCCCTCCTCGTCCGAAGACAAGAGCCACTCGATCGCATCGCGCACCGGATGCACCGGGATCTCGCGAACGCATGGCGCATAGCCGAAGAGGCAGTTCCAGCCACAGCCGAAGCAGGGCAGCGGCTGGACCACCACGCCGGAACGCCGTGCCGCTGGCTTGAAGCGCGGCCAGTGCCCCCCACCAAAAATCGAAACCGTCGGGCATTCGACCGCGGCGGCGATGTGCAGCGGTCCCGTGTCATTGCCCAAGTAGAAACGCGCCGCCTGCGCGAACGCAGCCACCATCGGAATTTCGCCGGTGCCTCCGAGCCAAAGAGCGGGGCTCGCTCCGTTCGCCTCCGCGACCTCGCGCGTCTGCTCCAACGCCTCGGCTTCGTTCTGGTGTCCGATCAGCAGCGACCGAATACCGCGATCGCGCTGCAGCCATGCGAGGACTTCGCCGTAGCGCGTCGGTGGCCAACTCTTTATCTGCACGTTCGCAGTCCCGGCCGGAGCGCAGACGGCGTACTCCCCCGCGTTCAGCCCAACACCTTCGAGGAAGTCGTGCGCCCGCTGGGCGATTGCCAACGGCACATTCAGGCGCGGCCGGACGCGTGGCGCGGCCGTTCCTGTGGGCGCCTCCGCCAGCCGCAGGTTCTTGTCCCAATCGAGTGAGCCCCGCTCCACTGGGATGGTCTCCTGGTACAGTGCCGCCCATTCGACCGTCCGCAGCGTCTCGACGACCGCGCGTGTCCAAACGTCGAAACCGTGCTTGCCAAGACTAGCCTGCCGCGCGTTTGGGAAGAAGGAAGCCACCGTCGGCTCGAACCAAGTCTTGTCGAAACATGCTGCGACAATGCAGTCGGGCTCGAACTCGCGCAGTTTTTCGATCAACGCCGCAAGCGCCTCCTGCGCATCCCGCGGCCCAGCTACGTATGGGTTGCACGCGGTCGCGATCCAACGCACGTCTGCTACGGCAATCAGCGGCGTCAGATCGGTGTACGACTCGCGGATGACCACGCCGATCTCCGCCGAGGGCCACCTTTCGCGCACCAGCCGCAACACGGGCTCGAACAGTACCAGGTCACCGTAGGTGTCCGGGCGCAGGAAGAGGATACGCGGGTCAGCGACGGACATCGGAGGGCAATTTTGATTCAGGGTTGGGCCGCCTCATTGTTGCGAGCGAGCAGCCGGGCAGCAAATCCTTCGCCGCTCAGCCCATCGCACTCACCTGCCGCGCATACGCAGTGGCGGCAAGGCCGATTTCATCCACTCCGTGCGTCCGATGCAGCGCCACAACGTCAAAGTGCTCGTCGGCCCGGCTATTTACCTCGAGCAGGTAGCCGGCCAGCTTCCGAAGCGCAGGCACGGAGTACCCCTCCTCAAAGTGACTGAACGTCCCGATGTTATTAAACCAAAGATACCGATCGTAGCCGCAAGATTGGAGAGCTTCGAATGCGGCCACGCAGTCGAAGCCGGCCGCGACCTGCAAACGCGGATGCCACTCGAAAATCACTGCCGGCGCGCAGCGCGTCAGGAGTTCCGTCGCCCCTGCGAGAACCTCGCCATCGAAGCCGTCAACGTCGATTTTCAGGACGTCGACCGCCGCGCGGCTAACTTCCGAGACGGCGTCGAGCCGGCACGCCTGGCTCCAGCCGGACCCGGCGGCGATCGCAGTGCTCGCGCGGTGCTTCACCAGGCTCGGAATCGAACGGTCCTCGCGCGCCAGCAACCGCTGCACTGCAACAACGTCGCTAAATAGCCGGACATTGTCTTCGAGCAGCACAAAAAAGTCTGGATCACCTTCCACGCAGATGAACTGCGCCACCGCGTCGCAACATCGCTGCTTCAGGAGCAAAACGGTGTCGCCGACTCCCGCGCCCACATCCACGACACAAACGCCATGAGCCTTCGCGAGCCAAACCTGATGCACTAGTTCAACGAGCGGAGCGTTGAACCACGGAAACCGCGCCACAATCTCCGGATAATCGCTGCCTGCTTGCAGCGATGCTTCGAACCCATGGACCATCGTGCGCATCGGCGGCGGCCCCCGGCGATCGGCCGAGACCGCCGTCGCAGAGCCCTCAATCATGGCTGCGAAAATACTGCGATCCATCGCAGCCAAAGCCGCGGGTCGATTGCTTCCCAGCTCGTCGCACGGTAGACAATCGTCTCAAGACCCGCCGCCGCTGCCGGAGTAATTACCCGCTCAAATAAAGCCGCGGGCGAATAGTGACGTCCGAAACGGTTCTGCCACTCGGGGATCAGACATCGATAGGAAGCTTCACCGTCAAATCCGATTTCCTCCTGCCGCTCCGGGTCGCCCTCCCCCGTGATGTTACAGAAGTTCGGGTTCACATACAGCGGCAGGATAACGACCTTGCCCCCGGGTTTTAGAAGACGTGCGCATTCCCGGATGAAGCCGGTATCGGCGTCACCCTCGAAATGCTCGAAGGTGCAGTGCAACGTCATGAAGTCGACGGAACCTGCTTCGAGCGGGATGTCAGCCGCGCTGCTACCGACCCTGTCGCCATGCACGCCCGACGGATACTCGAGATCCTGCTCGTAACACCGGCATTGGAACTCCTTGCGCAAGATGCCGGGCACCACCGATCGGCAGCTCCCGATGTCGACCCCCGTCATCCCCGCCTGCGGCTGGATTAGCTTCAAGCTGATGAAATGTTCGAGCGCCTTTTCTGCCAGGCAGTATTCCTCTGCACCGCCATAAAGCTGATATTCGCCCTGATACGCCGGCAATTGGAGGAACTCCCGGAACTCCGTGGCTACCGCACTGACATCGTACGGCCGCACGGTGACACCGCGGTCGCGCAAATCGCGCTCCACTTCATCCAATGCGTCGTCGTCGATTCGAATCCGACTCCATCCTACCCGCTCGAGTTCCATCTGCGGGTGCACCTTCGCCAACCACCTAGCGCGGGTCAACTGCCGCGCGTTCGAGTTGCCTCTCGAGCTTCGTCAAAAAACCTCTACTGAGAGGAATGGAATGCTGGTCCGCAAGATCGAGAACTACTTGCACCGACCACGCCGCAGCCGTCGCATCATCGATCACTTCCCGCCCGGCGCGCTGCTTTCCCAGCTCTACCACCACCGACGCGAAATTGAGCAGCCATTGATACGGAGGTTCGGCGATATAACGCATCACCACCTCCAGTATCTCGTGATGCGCGTCGATGCGCTTGGCGATTGTCTTCGTCTCCTGATGAATGCGCGAGCCCGCCAGCGGTTGCCCCCCGAGCCGCGTGAACGCAATCTCGCGTCCGACGCGGAGCCAGTAATCGTAATCGAGCGCGTAGTGTAATGTGCTATCGAAGAGCCCGAACTTCTCATTGATGGAACGGCGCCAGAACACTGCCGGCTGGCTGATGAAACAAACCTCGAGCAAGCGCGAGTATGACCACTCTTCCGTCGGATACCGCTGTAGCATCGAACCGTCGGCGTCGATCTCGACGGCTTCTCCGTATAGGATCTCGCATTCTGGGTGCTGCTCGAAGTAGTGCGCGACGCGGGCGAGTGCCCCCGGGTAGTAGATGTCGTCTGAGTTAAGGTAGGCTAGTATCTCACCATTGGCGCACTGTAATCCTTTGTTGATCGCGTCCGCCTGGCCACGGTCAGGCGCTACGGTGCACCGGATCCGATCTGAATAGCGTGTCAGAATTTGCGGACTCACGTCAGAACTTCCGCCGTCGAATATCAGCACCTCGGCGTCGTAGCCTTGGCTAAGGAC
>JBKJKL010000277.1:0-6437 GCA_046597485.1 Chthoniobacterales bacterium | reverse complement strand
CCCGCGCCGACGGTAAGGTGCGGCGTGAAAACCGGGGCGTCGTAGCGCGTGGCCAATTCGCGGATGCGCGCGTCGAGCATATCCGCTGCTTCCCCGGCGGGCAGTAGCCAGAACGCGACCATGGTTTCGCCGAACACATAGCTTGATTCGGATTGGCGCGAGCATTCGTTCCTCCGCGTGCGATGTTTCGCCCATGCCCACGAACGTCCTCGGCACGGAACTGCGCTGCTGCTGCCGCGATCCGCTGACCGGCTTTTATCGCGATGGTTATTGCCGGACCGGGCCGGAGGACATCGGCCTCCACACCGTCTGCGTGGAAGTGGATCGCGACTTTCTCGATTTCTCCGTCCTCGATGGGAATGATCTCATGACTCCGCGGCCGGAGTTCGGCTTCCCGGGCTTGCAGCCGGGCGACAAGTGGTGCGTCTGCGTGACGCGCTGGAAGTCGGCGATGGAGCGCGGCCGGGGCGCGAAGGTGGACTTGGAAGCGACGCACTCGTCGGCGCTCGAGTTTGTCAGCCTCGAGGAACTGCAGGCCCACGCTGCTGATTCGGCCTAGCGCCTTCCGCGTTTCTGCGGAGCGTATGCGCGACTTTGAAACTGCCGTTTAGCTTCTTCCTCGCGCTTCGTTACCTAAAGCCGAAGCGCACCTTCCTTTCGATCATCACGCTGATCTCGATCCTCGGCGTGACGCTCGGGGTTACGGTGCTCATTCTCGTCATCGCGGTCATGACCGGCTTCGATCGCGAGCTGCGGCAAAAGGTGATCGACTTTGACGCGCATATCCTGGTCACAACGCAGGACGTCCTGGGCGATTGGCGGGACCTGACGGTGAAAATCCGGAACACCCCGGGCGTGGTCGCAACTGCACCTTATGTGCAGGGGCCGGTGATCGTGGAATTTGCCAGCCGCCGGCTGGCGCCGCTGATCCGCAGGATTGATCCCGAGGAAGAAGAGAAGGTCATCCCGCTGCGGAAGTTTATCGTGCAGGGCGAGCTGAACCTGAGCGGCGACACCGCGGTCCTCGGCATCGAGTTGGCGCGCAAACTCGACATCCACGTCGGCGAAAAGCTGACCGTCTACTCGCCCGGCAACCTCGGGCAGATCCTCGACGGCTTGAAGAAGCTCGAGACGAAAAGCACAGAGGACGAGAAGCAGGCGATCGATCAATTGCGCGACGTCGTGCTCCCGAAGGAACTGATGGTGACCGGCATTTTCGAGACGGGCCACTACCTGCACGACGCGGAGTTCATCCTCGTGCCGGTAAATATTGGCCAAGAACTCTACGGACTGGAAGACGCGCTCCATGGCATCACGGTGCGCACGGTCGATCCCTACGCGGCTGAAACGGTCAAGCAGTCGATTAGCAAATTCTTGAAGCCGCCCCAATACGCGCAAACCTGGATCGACATGAACAGCCAGTATTTCGAGGCGGTGCGACTCGAGCGCACGGTGATGTTTTTCCTCCTCTTTTTCATCGTGATCGTGGCGGCCTTCGGGATCATGAGCACGCTGATCACGGTCACGGTGCAGAAGCGCCGCGAGATCGGAATTATGAAAGCGATCGGCGCGACCATCGGTCAGATTGTCTGGGTTTTTCTCGGGCAGGGGATCGTCGTCGGGTTCTTCGGAACGCTGGTCGGGCTCGGCCTCGGCATGACTCTGATCCGGTTCCGCAACGAGTTCAGCCAACTGCTCGCGAGCACCTTTGGCATCGAGGTCTTTCCGCGGCAAATCTATCAATTCTCGAAGATCCCGGCAGAGGTTATCCCCTCGGATGTCGCGATCATCTGCGTGATTGCGTTTTTCATCTGCTCGCTCGCTGCGCTCGTGCCGGCTTACTTCGCCGCGCGGCTCGATCCGGTGAAGGCGCTTCGCTACGAGTAGGGTGCGGCGCGGTCGCCTAGCGCTGTGCTACAGTCCGCGCGGTGGAGTCCTCGCGCGATCCAGTAGCAGTGCGGTCGATGTTCGATCGCATCGCAAACCGTTATGATCTGGCCAATCACCTGCTGAGCGGCGGGATCGATTTCCTTTGGCGGCGGCGGGCAGCGAATCTCGTCGCGGAATGGCGGCCACGCCGCGTGCTCGATCTCGCAACCGGGAGCGGCGATCTCGCACTCGCGCTCGCGCGGAAGCTACCGGGCGCGGAAATTACCGGCGCGGATTTCTCGGAGGAGATGCTGGCGATCGCGCGCGGGAAAGGGCTGGCGCGGACCGTGGTGGCCGACGCGATGCAGTTGCCGTTCGGCGCAGGCGACTTTGATTGCGTTACAGTGGCCTTTGGCCTGCGCAATATGGCGGACTGGGGCGGCGCCCTGCGCGAAATGGCGCGGGTCCTTTCGCCGGGTGGTCATTTGCTGGTGATGGATTTTTCGCTTCCGGCGGGCGCGTTGCGGCCGTTTTACCGGCTCTATCTCCACAAAGTTCTGCCCACTTTTGCCGGTGTCATCACCGGACAGCCGGCGGCTTACAGCTATCTCGGCTCGTCGATCGAAAATTTCCCCTGCGGCGAACCGATGGTGCGGCTGATCGAGGCAAACGGCTTCACTTCCGCGCGTGCCATCCCGCTGACCGGCGGGATCGCGACGATCTACACGGCTACGAAGCCGGCGGCGTAGGGCTGGGCGAAGCTTCCGGAACTGAGGGAGCCGGCGTGAGCGGCAAGCGGAGGGCGTTAAAGTCCGGATTGCTGATCACGAAAATCCCTTCGCGTCCGTCGACACGCGCATACCACATCCCTTCGCCGGCTGGCCCACCGACGTTGAGTTTGTGCGTCGCCTTATCGTCAGGGGAGCTGCTGAAAGTAATGACGGCCTGCGGCTGGTCGAAGGCCTGCGTCGGCGGCGGCCCGGAGACCCAGCGCACTGCGCGCAGGCTGCTAAGGGTATTCACGAGCGACTGCGCGTTCGTGGCCTCGATTGGCTCTTCGCCGACCGCCCGCGTCCAGGCGCCGTTGGGGCCGCGAACGAGCGCAGTCTCGTGGTCGGTGACCACGTTGAGCCGGTGCACTTCCTCCGGTTTGAACTTGAAGATCGCGACCTCTTGCCACTGCACTGGATCGGTCAGTATTTTGTCGAGCAGGCTGCGTTTCACCGCCACGATGAACGGCTCCTCGCCGACGCGCGCGAAGACTTCATCGTTCTCCACTTTGCCGAAGGCGACGGTCGCGAGCGGCCGCTCGCCAGCGTTTGACTCCCCGGTGTTCTCCGAGGCGAACGCACTGAAGGTGACCACGAGCTGCGGCTGATCGAGCCCATACTTCGGCAGGTCGGAGGCGACGTCCTCGACGAAGCGCGTGACCGGCTCGTTCTTCAGCGCCTCGAGGAGCCGGTTCACTTCGCTCACGTTGGCGGGCTGGTTGTTCTTGTTCGCGATCGTCCACCTCTGATCCTGGCGCGCGAGAACGGTCTTCGCCCGGCCGGGAGCTTCAAGCGTCATGCGGTCGAGACTGTTGGAATCGAAGCGCACCAAGTGGCGATCACGCAGCTCTGCGGGCGTCGTCTTGAGCATCTCCTCGATCTTCTTCGGCAGGGTGTAAACGAAGCTGCGCGGCGCGTAGCGGACGTAAACCTGTTCCTTCTCCTTCTCGTCCGGCGCGCCGATTTGCAGCGCCTGGCCTTCCTTGTCCTCCGCTTTGAAAATGGTGATCGCGCCGCGCGGCTGCGCCAGGCCGTAAGGATGCAGATCACCGCGATCGTCCGCGACAAACTGTGTGACGCGCGCGCTCGTCACCTGTGAGATCAAGTCCGAGACCTTCTGCCCATCGGCCCGGGCGCGGAGCGGCTTTACGATGCTCCAGACATCGCCCTGTTTCTCGAGCTCCATCTCACCGGCCGGCGTCTTCAAGATCACGCGCGTAACTTGGAGCGTGGTCAGATCCGTCAGTTTCCGGTCGCGGAAATCCTCCGGCTTCTTCGCGATGTCATTCTTGACCGCGGTCCGGGCGATGAAGACGTCGCGCGAGTTTTCAAAGCGCACATACATGCGGTTCTCCAGCGCCGCCTCGCGGCCAAAGAGAATCTCCGGCGGCATGTTCTTGCCGGAGAGCTTCAGGCGCAGCTTCGGCTTCGCGAGGTCGAACTCCTGCAGCTTCGCGATGTCGATCTCCTTCGCCGGGATGGTGTCATCTTTCGGCCAGAAATCGAGATTGCTGATCAGCCCCTGCACGGCGGAGGCGTCGGCTTGGTCTTTGATCGGCGCTTCGAGCCGCCATTTTTCGCCATCGCGCCGCAGCTCGATCCGATCGTCGCCGTTCTGGATAACGATGCCGTCGAGTTGATCGCGTTCGAGATTGAGAACCTGGCCGGCGCGGCGACGCGCTTCCGTGGTGTTCGGGCGCTGGCTCTCGTAGAACTTGATGTAAACCGCAAGCGCGACCGCGACGACAAGCAAAGCGAAAGTGGTCCTCGGTTTCATAGCGTCTCGTTACGCCCGGCGACGCCACCAGACGGCGAAGCCGAGGACCGCCGGGATGAGCGGCAGGAGGACAAGGAAGACCCAGCGCAGGTTCCCGAGCGCGCGCTCATCGAGGCTGAAGGTGAGCGTCTTCGGAATCTTCGGCGCGATGCCGATAAGCTGCTCGCGACTGAGCAGCCAGTTCACCGCACCCGAAACGAAGTCGAGCGCCTGCTGATCCTGGGTCAGGGCGTTGTCCTGGATGAAGGTCGAGTTCGTGACGAGGACGAGGCGCGCAGAGTTCGCCTGCACGCGGCCATCTTCGCTCCCGCCTTTCTCCGCGGAGGCTGCGAGAAGGTGGACGGTGTTGCCGTTGGCGGTTGCGTTTTGCTGATATTTTTCCTGGTCGTTCGCCGCATAATCCTTCTCCGCCCAATAGCCGCGCTCGGCTTGGACGAGCGGCTGCAGCTTGATGTTTTGCGCGCGGACGCGGTCCGCTTCGAGGATGATCGAGGCCGTGCTTCCTGGGAAAAGCGCGCGTGCTTCGGCGAGGCGTTTCGTGATCGCACTTTCGCCGAGGAACTTCGCGTAAACATCGCGCACCAGCGCCACTTCCTGGATGCCGGTCCGCATCATCGCCATCAGGCGATCGTCGTTCACGTGCAGGCCGAGTTCACCGAGGAAATCGTAGAGGCGCGGGAGTTTCGGCGCGGGATCGAGCAGGAGCAGGATGCGACCGCCCTTCTCCCAAAAGGCGCGGAGCAGCTGCATCTCGCGCTCTGAAAAATCATACTGCGGACCGACAATCATGATCGTCTTCATCTCCTCAGGCACGGCCGGGATATCGAAGAGGTTCAGCTCCTGGATCGCGATGTTTTCGTTCTGGATGAACGTCTTCACGATCGAGATGGGACTGCGCGCGCCCTCTTCCGGCTGGAGCGTCGGCGAGATGCGCGCCGCCCCGTCGGTGATCGGCGGTTCCTTGTGACCGAGCACGTAGCCGACAGCATTCTTTTTGCCCTCGACCAGATCGATCATCGCGCTTGTTAACGTCTGCTCACCCTTGAAGGCGGCGATCGTCGGGCCTTCGTTCATCATCGGACTGCCGGGGTCGATCTCCGCCATCTCGGAGGCTTTGACCGATTTATTCCGGCCGTCGTAATCAACGATGACCACGCTCTCCTCAGTCACCACTTTATATTTCTCGAGCACCTCCTTGGCGCGGGTGAGGTTCCGGTCTGGATCGATGATCTCGACGTCGACTTTCCCCTTGGAGGCATATTGATACTCAGTCAGGAGGTTTTGTACGTCTGCGGTCAGCGGGTTGCCAGCGGTGAAGAATACCGTCATGCGCATCTTGCTTTTGAGGCTGTCGAGGAAGCGTTTCGACTTGTCGCTCAGCGCATACTTTTTATCGCGCGAGAGGTCCCAGCGCTTGTAATGCTCGAAGCCGAGGTAGTTCACCATCAGCGCGAGGAAAAGGAGGAACGCGATCTGCAGGATTACGTTCAGGCCAATGCGGACGCGATGGATGCCGCGCCCCGGCGGAGGCGGTTGCTGGGTCACGGGTGCGGGAGTGGTCTCGGTCGCCATCTTTAGAGCCTCCATTTCCGCGATTGGAAAACCTGATGAGTCAGCGCGAGGAGCACGACCGTCAGGCTGAGATAGAGCACGATCGGGCGGGTATCGATCTCGCCGCGCGAGAGCGCGCCCATCTGCTCGATGGCGGAGAAGTAACCCAGCAGTTGCCGCGTCCCGGAGCTGACGTTTTGGATGATAAAAGATAGCAACCCGGAGAAGAAATGAAGCGTGATCGCGCAGAAGGAAATAATCGCGGCCACGATCTGATTCTTCGTTACGACCGAAGCGAGACAGCCGACCGAAAGATAAAACATCCCGAGCAGCAGCAGCATGAGGTAGGCGCCGAGATAAGCACCGGTCGAGGTGGCCGCAGGCTGCTTGGTCACAAACTGGAAGATGACGAAGTAGAGGAGTGTCGGCAGCCAGAGAACGAGGTAGAAAACGAGCGCGCCGCAGAACTT
>JBKJKL010000253.1:0-5286 GCA_046597485.1 Chthoniobacterales bacterium | reverse complement strand
GCGCGCTACGCCTGGACGACGCTCGGGCCGCTCGTCTTCATGTGCGCCGTGACCTTCTCGGCCGGCTGGATGAAAATCTTTTCCGGGGATCCGAAGATCGGTTTCCTGAGCGGCGCGCAATCCCTCGGGCAGAATCCCGCCATGCTGCGGCAGGCGGCGGTGTGGCGGCTCGATGCGGCCGTGGCCGGATTTTTCCTCCTGCTGGTCTTCCTGATAGTGGCCGGCTGCGCGCTCGAATGGTGGCGGCTCTTGCGCGGAAGGAAACCGGCCGTGCTGCACGAGAGCGAGTTCGTCCGGCTCACGCCGGCGCAATCGGCGAGCGGTTAACGGAGGCTAACGGCGGCGCAGGGGAACGATGATCTCCTGGTCGCGACGCTGCAGGATAACCTGGCCATCCTGAATCGCCTTCACGGTCAGCTGATAGGTTTGGTTGCCTATCTGCAAGCCGAAGACCTGGCCTTCGTTCATCACCTTCCCGTTCACGATCGCGAAATTGCCGCTGGCATCGACGGTGATCGAGCTGACGACAAAAGCGCTCGCGGAGATATCCGACGAGGCCGAGTCGGTCGTGCTGGTGGCGGAGGCTTTCGCAGCCGGCCGCCAGCCAAGAGGCCAGAAGGGATTGCGGCTGTTTTCGTCCGTCGCGAAGGACGATTTGTTCTTCACGTCGAGCTGAGCGGGAGCGCTGACGGTGACCCCGGCGGTCGCCGTGGCCGGAGCAGGCGCAGGCATATCGGCTGGTTTTTCCACCGGAGCCTGGCGCACCGCAAAGGCCGGCAGCGTGAGCGAAAGAAAGAGGGCGCAGGTCAGTTTGTTCATCGCTTGTAGATGGCGGTGCTGGCGGTCAGGGCGGCTTGTTGAAACTCAGGATTGTCCGCTGCGGCGTGGAGGCTGAGACGGCTAATGCTCAGGAGTGGCTCGCTGTTTTCGAGCTGGGCAATCGCCTTCCCGACGGTGGAAAAATCCGTCTGCGGCAGGTCGATCTGCCAGGAGTAATGCGCCCAGGTGGCAAGTTCCGCGGCCGGATAGGCGACATTGGTTTCGAGTTTCACCGCGGACTTTTCGATCTGTTGATTGGAAAAGAACTGCTTCATCCGCGGCGGGAACCAGGCGATTGGCGCCCCGTCGGGGGCGAGAGCCTGGAGCGTTGCGTAACGGGTCGTGGCGCTCGACGCCTGACGTTCCAGATTGGTGGCCCTCGGAATCTCGCTCGTCGAGGAATCAATCTTCGTCCGCAGATCGGCGATCGAACGCTCCATCGTGGTGCGGCTCTTCGCCAGCGGGGCGAGAAAGAAGTTCAGGTAAACGTAGACCAGGATGATGAAGCCAACGCCACTGAGGGCGATCTTCTGGATCTGGTCTTTGCTAAATTTCGGCTGGTTCATCGCTTGGTCCGCGGTGCGGGAGAGGGAGCTGCTTTGACGGTGTTCTGCGGAACGAAAGTGCTGCTGATGGTGAAGTGGGCCATGGCGAGGTTCCCGCCGCCGATCTTCACGATCGTGTCGAGGTCCTCGAGAGAGCGGAATTCCACTTTCACTTCGCTGTAGAGCTGGCCGAGCTGCTCGCTCAGGAGTTGGCGGAGCTCCTCGGCGGCGGCGCGCGGTTCACGGCCGGCCGCGATCCCTTCGAGGGTCACAGTGACCTGCTTCCCGTCCTCACGGACCGTCCCATCGATGCCGGTGAGTTGGGCGTTTGGAGCAACGCAACGGGCGACGCGGTCGAGGAGCGGTCCCCAGAAGAAGCGGCCTTCGATCATTTCGTCGAGCACCTTGGTCGTGTTGATGATGCTGGTCAGCTCGGTCGAGCGCTTCTGCGCGGTCGTGACCTGCGGTTCGACCCGGGCCCACTCGGTTTGGGCCGCGCTGAGGCGGTGTTTAATCTCGAGCGTCTGGTAGCCGCGGAACATGTAGAAGAGCGCCATCAGGATGCCGACAGCGACGAGGGCGAACACGCCGAGCTTGAGCGGATCGCGTTGCCGCTGCCGCTTCTGGGTGATCTGCTCGTGGAGGAGATTGAGTTGGAGAGCCATGTGCTAGTTACGCAGGTATTCGAAGGCGGCTCCGCAAGCCACGTTGAGGGAGACAAACTCGTGCGGCAGCGACTGGCGCTTGGCCGCGGGCAAGGCGACTTCGCAGCGTTCGAGTGGATCCCAGATTTCACAGGGCAGGCCGAGCTCGTCGCTCAACGTCTGTAAAACCAGTTCCGTCCGGGCAAGACCGCCGGAGACAAAGATGCGATGGATGCTCTCTTCGCGTTGGCCTTCGAAGAAGCCGATCGAGTTCCGCACTTCGGTCGCGAGTCGCATGAGCGAAGTGTGGCAGGTGTCGGCCAGGCCAGCGTCGCCTTGCTCGAGGAGCACGCGGGCGGCGTTCGCTTCGAGTGCGCCGTCGCCGCTGACTGCTTCCATGAGGGACTTGCCGCCGTACTCGATGCTGCGCACAAGGACGAGTTCACTTTTGCTCCCGATAAGGACCGTGCTTTGCAGGTGCCCCATGTCGAGCAGGAGGAAAGCTTCCCCCGCAAAAACTTCGGGGTAGGCGAACTCGAAAGCGTTAAAGGAGCAGACCGGCGCGAGCTGGAGACTCTCCGCGGTGCCGCGCGATTTTGCGACCGCGTCGGTAATTTCCTTCACCCGAGTGCGGAGCATGCCGGCGACGAGATATTTTTTCGCAGTCGTGGTCGCGACCTGCACACCGCCACTCTCTTCCTCCGCGTCCTCGTTCTGCGGAGCACGCAGCGGCGTGAGCCGGGCGCAGTCCAGCACGAAGTCTTTGCAATCCTGGTTCAGGACGGCCATGCCGTTGAAACGCAGGGCGCCGCGGAGTAATTCGACCGGGGTGTCCGGTTGCTCCACGATGCGCAGGAGCGCGTCGGGATCGGAGACTGCAACGGCGCAGACTTTGCCGCCGCCGCCGAGTTCCTTGAGGAGTGATTTCAGTTCCTGCGCTACGCCGTCCGCACCGGTCAGTCCTTCGGGGACGGGGTGCGACGCGTAGTTCGTCAGGACGAAACGGGAATCGCCCTTGCGCTGGAGAACGATGCCCTTGAAGGCGTGTTTCCCCAGGTCAAGGCCAATGACGGTATTGCCGCGCTTTGCCATGGTGTTGAGATTCCCTGTAGCGGGAAGCGTGCCGCTATCTGCGGCCACCTGGAAATAGAGCGGCCGGACTACGCTTAAGCCTGACCTGCGCGGCGATAGCCGAAAAATTCGCGCGCCTTGATCATCTCGACCACCTCCGGCGGGACCATCGTCTCCCAGCCGGGATCGCCCGATTGCAGCTTCGCGAGCGCGGCCGGGGGATGAATGCGCAGGTAGTCGGGATTGTAATCGGTCACCTCCTGGATGAACTCGTTGTCGATCAGGTAGTGGAAGAGGGAGCGGAGATGCGGCGCCACGTCGATCGTCTTCGCCGTGATCAGCCGGCCGGTCTGCTCCTCGAACATCGGGTAGACGTAGAGCTTCAGGCCGCTCTTAAACATCCGGCCGAGCGCTTCGAGAATGCCGCCCTCGAGATTCAGGTAGTATTTTTCGTCAAAGATTTCCATCAGACTCGGCACGCCCATGACGATGCCGATCATCTTGTTCGTGTAGCGCGAGAGATACGCCGCGAGACGGTAGTACTCGCCGAACTTCGAGATCAACACCGTCCGGCCGAGCGCTCCGAGGATGTCGACGCGCGCGAGAAAGTCGGCGTGGTTCAGCTGCCCCTCGGAGAGCAAATTCTCCAGCGTCATCTCCATCAGGACAACGAGGTCGCTCTCGGAGTAACGGTATTGATCGAGGAAGACGCGCCGCGCGCCGGTCAGCATATCGTTCGTCGCGTAGGTCACCGGGCGGAAGCTACCGCGCTCGACCAGGATCGCTTTTTTATAGAAGACCTCCGCCGGCTGTACTGTCTCGCCATCAGCGCGGAACATGACCGCGTTCGTCAGCCCCTGACTCACGAGTTGGAGGCTCATCAAGCGGCTATCGACATCAGGGAAGGCCGGCCCGGAGCACTTGATCATGTCCACCTGGATGCGGTTCTCGGCCAAGTTGTCGTGCAGGGTGGCGATGAGCTGCTGCGGGTCCGACTGGAAAAATGCGCCATGGAGCAGGTTTACGCCAACGACGCCGAGCGCTTCCTGCTGGTCGACGTTGGCCTCGTCCAGCATGCGGATGTGAATGATGATCTCGCTCGGCTCCCCTCGCGTCTCGGTCTGGAAGCGGACGCCGAGCCAGCCGTGCGATTCGTTATGCTGCTTAAAGCTGCGCGCCGCGACCGTATCCGCGAAAACGAAGAACGTCTTCTCGCCGCCCATCTTCGCGTCGAGGCGCTCGACGAGGAGCCCGTACTCGTGGTCAAGCATGCGGCGGAGGCGCGCCCGGCTTACGTAGCGATCGCCCGTGCCGTAGATCTCGTCGCTGAAGGTCATGTCGTAGGCCGACATCGTCTTCGCGATCGTCCCCGCCGCGCCGCCCACGTGGAAGAAGCGCCGCGCCACTTCCTGCCCGGCGCCGATCTCGGCGAAGGTCCCGTATTTCTTCGCGTCTAGATTGATCTGGAACGCCTTCCGATTCGTCCCCACATCCATCTCCGCCGCTTGCATGCGGAGGAAGATGCGAGACAACGCCGCGTTCTCAACCCGCTTTCAGCTCTTCAACTTCGGGCAGCTCAATCGTGAGCGGCTCCTCCGGCACTTCCGCCGCAATCTCGAGCCCAAAACGCCGCGCCACATCCGGCGCGTAACGCTGCAGGTCGCGGCGCAGGCGGAGGAGTGCAAGGTCCTTCGACTTCGCTTCCAGCATGACGTCGAACTCCAGCCCATCCAGGAGGCGCATGAAACTGATGAACTCGAACGGCTGGCAAAAGTCGGCGTGGCCGGTCCAGACCGGCGGTTGCAGGACGAGCTTTGTCTTCCGGCTGTTCGGCACTTTTCGTTTCAACTCGCGCAACTCCGTCCGCGGCGACGAAAAGTGAATCTTCGGCCGGACGCCCTTCGGCCAGGTGCGGAGGAATTGCTCGACCGTGTCGCGCAGTTCGAGTCCTTCCGGGTTGTGACACCAGAAGTGTTGGTGGTCAAAGATGAGCGGCACACCCGTGGCGCGGTTGATTTTCAAAACATCAGCCGCGCTGTAGCGCAGGTCGTCATTCTCCAGGACCAGCCGTCGCCGGATTGGCTGAGGGAGTCGCTGGTAAGTCTCGATCCAACGCGCGCGTCCGCTTTCCGAGTCGCCATAGGTCCCGCCGGCGTGCACGACCACGACTGCTTCCCGTCCCAACTCCATCCGGTCGAGCATCTCTG
>JBKJKL010000195.1:0-4746 GCA_046597485.1 Chthoniobacterales bacterium | reverse complement strand
GCCAGCGGCACGGCGTTCCGGCGTGGTGGTCCAGCCGCTGCCCTGCTTCGGCTGTGGCTGGAACTGCGTCTTCGGCTATGCGCCGTGCGTCCGCGAGATCCCGGTGCAGCCGGTGCGGGAAGCGATCGAGTGGCTCTTGTCTTCGGATGAGGAGGGCGAGAGGGAGTTCGAGGTCAAAGACGCGCTGGATTCCGCCGGCCCGCGGATTGTGGCGGGAGCAGCGGAGGCGCGCGATCGCAACGGCGCAGTGGCCGCGGGGAAGAACACGGTGCGAGGTGACGAGATCACCGCGGCGGCGCTTCTGCAGCAGCTCGAAAGAAGCGAGGCGGACCGCGCCGCGCGCCAGCAGGTGATCGAGCAGCAAGGCGCGGAGATCGTGCGTCTCCAGGCGGAGGTGGAGCGCTGGTTGCAAGAGGCTGGCGGGTTGTGGCCGAGGCTTAGGGACGCGGAAAACGCGCGTAATCTCCTGGCGGCGCAGCTTGAAGAACTACGGGCGCATTTTACCACGAGCGAAGCAGATCGCGCAGCGCGGCAGCAGGTGATCGAGGAGCAAGGCGCGGAAGTCGCCCGTCTCCATGCGGAGGTTAAGCGTTGGTTACAGGAGGCGGGCGAGTTGTGGCCGAGGCTGAACGAGGCCGAGAACGCCCGCAATCTGCTGGCGGCGCAGCTCGAGAATCTAAGTGCGCATTTTAAGACGAGCGAAGCGGACCGCGCCGCACGCCAGCGGGTGATCGAGGAGCAAGGTGCCGAAATCGTGCGGCTTCAGGCAGAGGTCGATCGCTGGTTACGAGAAGCGGGCGAGTTGTGGCCGAGGCTCAACGCAGCCGAGAACGCGCGCAATCTCCTCGCCGCGCAGCTGGAAGATCTTCGGAGCCACTTTGACAAAAGCGAAGCGGATCGCGCAGCACGGCTGAGCGTCATCGAGCAGCAGAATGCCGAACGGAGCAAGCTCGTAGCAGACCTTGAGGTGCTGCGTGCGCAGCTGCGCGTCGTTGATGAACATTGGAGCTCCTGGCTGACTGCAAGGAGGCGCCGTGAGCGGCCCTGACGATGAGGTTCTTGCCGCTCGGATGAAAGTGTTGGTGCTCACAACTGACCTCCCTTACTTCCCCGGCAAGCACGGTCTCGACTTCTTTAACGTGCGCTATCTCGCGCAGCAGAACGACGTTGGAATGGTAGGGCCGCTGCACAGTTTTTTTCCTGAGTTGGGCGTGCGGAACCTGGAAGCGATGTTGACGAGTTCGCACTTCTGGCCGCGGCCTGCTCCGGCGGTGACGCTGCCGCCTCTTGAAACATTAGCGGGGGAGCTGCGGCCGTGGATCCAGTCATGGAATGCCACCCGCCGGGAGAAGTTGTTGCTGAGATTGTTACAGCTCGCGGACGATCCGGCCGACGCTTACCTGCAGATGGCCGTGCTGTCGAATTGCGCGCACCAGCTGATAGCGGCGCTGGCTGAGCGGCCGTGGCAGAGCGCGGTCTTGATCCAATCGAGCACAGAGCCGTGGCTGAGTTATCTGCCGGGACACCTCGCGAAGTTCCTCTACTTCCACGATGTGCGCGCGCATGCGGCGGCGCGCCAGCAGCAGGGATCGTTGACGGGCGATGCACGCGCCGTCCGGCAGCAGGAGATCCGTGGGTGTCGCAGAGCGGATGTGGTCGGCTTCGTCTCGGCACTCGATGAAGAGCGGGCGCGAGACCTTTTGCACCCGGTGGCCGAGACGCGCGTCTCTCAGATTACGGTCGACGAAAGCTACTACACACCCCCGCCGCCGCAGTGGCGCAAGGATCGGCGTTCCGTCGTGCTGTTTACCGGGCATCTGTCGCACCCTCCCAATGTCGATGCCGTCACCTTTTTCCTGCGCGACATCTGGCCGTGCATCCGCGAACGCGCGCCTGGCGCGGTCTTCCAAGTAGTGGGCACGATGCCGGCCGAGGACGTGGTCACCGCGTGCACCGCGGCAGGTCCCTCCGTCGAGCTGCATCCGAACGTGCCGGATATCCGGCCGTACTTCTGGAACGCGTCCGCCTTCGTAGTGCCGATGCGATTTGGCGGGGGCATTCGGCAGAAAATCCTTGAGGCATGGTTGATGCGGGTGCCAGTCGTTTGCACGGAGATGGCGGCGGAGGGCATTGCGGCTGTTCACGAGCAGAATTGCTGGCTCGAGAATCAGCCGACCGGATTTGCCGCCCGTGTCGCAGAAATAATGTCTAACGGCGCGCCAGAGGCAGTGCTGGAAACTGCATCCAACACTGTGCTGCAAAGGAACAGTTTGCGCCAAGGCGGCTCCGCCTTCACTGCGAGCGTGCGCCGCAGCATTGAAGTGAAACGCGCGCGCCCGTACCGGATGTTATTCGATCTTCGCTGGATGGAAATCGGCCAAGCTGGCGGGATGGAGCAACTGGCTTACGAGCAGATCGATGGGATCGCGAAGATCGATCATCGGAATGCCTACCGCGTGCTCTGCCCCCGTAGCACTTACAGCGAGTGGCAATTTCCACCGCCATTCCGCTGCCAGCCTGCTTTCCGGGATCGCAATGAGCTTCGCGCAGACGCTTTGCACGCGGCGGTTGCCAACCAACTGGCAAGCGGCCTGCAACGACAGCCTCTTCTTTCGCCGTCGCTGCGCGCGTTGCGCTTCTACCAGAAACTGGAATGCGATCTGGTGCACTCGTTCGGTTACATTCACCCGGACCTGGCGGTGTTCCCGCACGTGTTTACCTTGTGCGATCTGCAGCATCTTCATTTCCCGGAGTTCTTCACGGCCGATGAGCTAAAAACCCGAGAGCATCTCTACCGGACGTCTGCCGAGTCGGCGCGCCACGTCATCTGCATCTCCGAGTTTACGCGTCAGGATCTGCACCGGCGTTACGGCATCCCGCTCGAAAAAATCACGACCATCTGGGTGATCCCGAGCCGCGCGGCCTGGATTCGACTGGAACCCGCGCGCGGCCGGCGGCTGCTCGCCGGAATGGGACTCACCAGCGATCGGTTCCTGTTTTTCCCTGCACATTGCTGGCCGCACAAGAATCACGCGCGACTGTTGGAGGCATTCGGGCAACTCGAGGGTGAACTCCCGAAGGACCTTCGGCTGGTGCTGACTGGGCGGCCATTCCCTGCGGATCATCCAGCGCGCGCCGTCCTCGAGGAGCACCGGCTGCAAGAGCGCGTGGTCCATGTCGGATACCGCTCACCGTTGGAGCTGCGTGCGCTCTACAGCGGCGCCCGAGCGCTGTTGTTTCCGTCGTTGTTCGAAGGCTTCGGTATTCCGGTGGCGGAAGCGATGATTGCCGGCTGCCCGGTGGCGTGTTCCAACACCAGCTCGTTGCCGGAGATCGCTGGCGACGCGGCGGTCACGTTCGACCCTGCCGACGTCTCAGACATGGCGCGCGCTATTCTGTGTGTCGCGCTAGATGAAAATGCGCGCGCCGAACTCATCGCGGCCGGCGCTCGGCGGCGCCCTCTTTTTTCTTCACGGCTGCAGACCGTGAAGACACTCGCAGTCTACCGAAGGGTCTGGGATGAGTTCTATGCCGATTAGTTCCGTGCGATGAAGACTCTGCCCTTGATCTCAATCGTGACGCCTTCGTTCAACCAGGCGGAGTTTATCGGGGAGACGCTGCAGAGCCTCGTCGATCAGGATTATCCAAACCTGGAGGTGATCATCCAGGACGGCGGGTCATCTGATGGTTCCGTCGCGGTCGCGCAGCAGTACGTCGACCGCTATCCGTCCATCTTTCGGTTGTTTGTCGAAAAGGACCGCGGGCAGGCGCATGCGCTTAACCTCGGGTTCGCGCGGACAAGCGGCGAGATCATGGGTTTTCTGAACTCCGATGACACTCTGTATCCCGGCTGTCTTCATTCGGTCGCCCGCGAAATCGATCCAACGGCTGACCGATTGATTGTTTTCGGTCGTTGTCTGTTTACCGGGGAAGATTCGCCCTACGTCGGCGTCGAGCACCCCGCGGAGTACAAGAGCCACTTCGACCAACTGGCGATCTGGACGCGCGGCTACAATACCATTCCGCAGCCTTCGACGTTTTGGCATCGTCGAGTCTGGGAAACGTGCGGAGGCCTGCACGAAGCGGAGACGCATGTGCTCGATTACGATCTCTTCTGCCGCTTCAGCGCGCGATTCCGGTTCCACCGCGTGGATGAGCTTTGGGCAACCTACCGGATGCACTCTGTCTCAAAGTCAGCTCAGCGCACGGAAGCAGAGGTTCTGGAGATGAGCATCGCGGCGAGCCGGCGTCACTGGCCGCCCGCGTGGCATCCGCTTTTCTGGAGGCTCGCCACTTCCTATCGCGCGCACGAGCGGCATGGGCACGAACGCGCCCGCCATTACGCGCGACAGGCGGAACGCGCCCGCGCGGAAGGTCGCACGCTCGAAGCCACCGCGGCAATGGCCCGAACCTTCATGTATTCGCCTGCGATGGCGTGGCAGCGTCTGCTTCAGCCTGTCCTCCTCGGGCATGGCCTTACGTGGCTGGAGCGGGTGGCGTGGTCGTCGGAGGAGGTCGGTGGGGAGTTTGCCGGCCGCTACGAAGACAGCTGGATCGGGCCGGTCTACCGCCAGCGCGTCCGTATCCCGCGCGATGCGCGCCGGCTACGCGTGAAGCTTCAGCACAGTCCGCCGGGTGATAATCGGCACGCCAAGATCACAGCCGAACTATTCTTGAATGGTCGTAAGCAGGCGACCCAGGTGGTGACGGTAGCGGGGCCCTTCGAATTCAAAGTGGATCTGAAGC
>JBKJKL010000189.1:0-2510 GCA_046597485.1 Chthoniobacterales bacterium | reverse complement strand
CACTGCGCCCGCGCAAAGCGCGAGCAGGCTGGGCGCGTAATAGGTGAAGCCGGCGTGGTAGAGATTCACCAACCGGAACGCGCGGCAAAAATGGGTTAACGGAAAGATCTCCGAGATCCAGCGAATGCCGGCCGGTAATTGCTCGATCGGCGCGAAGGCGCCAGAGAGAACAAAAACCGGCAGAAGAAAAAAGACCGAGAACTGAATCGCCTGCGTCTGGCTGCGCGAAAAGGCGGAGATAACGAGCCCGAGGCCTAACGAGCAAAGCAGAAAGACAACGCAGATCAGCGCCAGCACCGCCGGTTGATGGAAGGCGACTTGGAAGTGCCAGCCGGCCAGCGCCACGATCATCAGGATCAGGACGATCGAGATGGCAAGATACGGGATCACCTTCCCGAGCACGATTTCGCGCCGCCGCAGCGCGGTCACCATCAGCTGGTAGAGCGTCCCGGATTCGCGCTCGCGCGCGATCGTGCAGGCCATCAGCGTGACGGTGATGAGCTGAAGAATGAGGCCGATGATTCCCGGAATGACGTAATCGATGAAGCGCTCCTTCGGGTTGTAGAGGAGGTGCTTCTCGATCGACCACGGCTCCATCGCGGAGACGAATTGCTTCCGCACTTCCACTGGAATTTGCTCGGCAAGGTCGAACACCTTGTCCGGCAGCGCATCGATCATCCCCTGTCGTTCGCCCAGTTGAAATTGGCCGATCGACTCCTGCACGCTCCCGTAAAGCTGCGGCGCAATGTTCGTGTCGCTCGCATCGAGATAAAGATCGAGCGGGATCGGCTTCCCGTTCATCAGCCCCTCGCTCCAGCCCTGCGGGATAACCAGCGTCGCCTGCACGCCTTGCTGCAGCAGGTCGCGATTGACTCCGCCGGCCGGCGGTTGCACGCGCCAGCGGAAGGTCGGGTTCGTCATCACCTTGTCGACGAAACGCTGCGTACGCGGCGTCGCGTCCGAGTTCACTAGAACAGCCGGAACGTCCTTCATCTCCCCCGCTTCGAAAGCGTGCCCGAAGACGAGCGTGAAGATTGGCGGCAGCGTGATGAGCAGGATGAGCACGCGGCGATCGCGCGCGATGTGGAGGAATTCCTTGCGCGCGACGCTGTAGATGGCGGCGAGCGATCTCATCGAGCGGGGAGCGGTTTGAGAACAGCGCTGTAACCCTGCGAATAGGCCGTGAAGACATCCTCCATGTCGGCATCGACCCAGCGTTCGCCTTTCCAGGCGAGGTCGGGATATGGCCAGCGTTCCCGCCAGCGCGCGAGGAGGCGCTCGGGTTCGGCGGCGTAGATGCGCAGCTGTCCCGAGCGGAGCGAAACGCCGAGCACGTCCGGTTCTTCGCGCAACCGCACCAGGGCCGGCATGACCGGATCGATATCCAGCTCCAGCAGCTTCGCGTTAAAACTGGAGATGAACTCCCGCGGCGTGGCCTGCGCGAGTAAGCGCCCCTGGTCGATGAAGCCCGCATCGGTGCAGCGCTCCGCCTCGTCCATGTAATGCGTGGTGATGAAGATGGTGATGCCGGTGTTGCTCAGGTCGTAGAGCAAATTCCAAAGCTGCTGCCGATGGACGGGGTCGAGGCCGGAGGTCGGCTCATCGAGGAACAGGAGCGGCGGCTCGTGGATGAGCGCGCAGGCGATCGCGAGCAATTGCCGCATGCCGCCAGAGAGACTGCCCGCGCTGACGTCCCGTTTCGCCTCCAGGTCGGTCAACGCGAGGAGGCGCGCGATCCGCGCGGCCGTTTCGCTCCGCGGGACGCGCGAGGCACCAGCGAAGAAGCGCATGTTTTCAGCCACCGTCAGGTCGCGATAAAGACTGAAGCGCTGCGCGACGTAGCCGAATTTTTCCCGCACCATGTGCCGGTCACGCCAGACATCCATCCCCGCGATCGTGCCGCTGCCGCTCGTCGCGCGGACCAGTCCGCAGAGCATCCGCATCGTGGTCGTCTTGCCCGCGCCATTCGCGCCCAGAAAACCGAAGATCGCGCCGCGCTCGATCCGGAGCGAGAGCTCACGCACTGCGGTGAAGTCACCGTAGCATTTCGTGAGGCGATCGAGTTCAATGACGGAGCTCATGAGGCGGCGCGCCCCGCACTATGCTGGCGAATCACGCGAAGCCAACCCCGGGCGGCCGTTGAATGACGCGTGCCGCCGCTGCGTCTGACCGTGCACATGAACGCCCAACTCCACGACTGCGCTTGCAAAGCGCCCCGGCATCGGAACGTTTTCCCTATGATCACGGCACGCCTCCCTCTCCTCGTCGCGGGCCTCGCGCTCCTCAGCGCCACCCGGCTTTCTGCGGCCGATCCGCGCGCCGAGCTTGCCAGCTTTTCTGTCTTCAATGGCGTCGAGCTCGCCGAACTCCAGTCCGATGCGAAGACGGTGCGCGGTCCGGCCATGAGCAACGGGCGTTTCCAGTCCGTGCAAAGCGCCTGGGTCTCGCCCGGCAGCCCGGCGCAGGTCGCCTCCGCCTTGCGCAGTTTCAACCCGGCGAGACCCAGGCGC
>JBKJKL010000104.1:0-2680 GCA_046597485.1 Chthoniobacterales bacterium | reverse complement strand
GCGCTCGCGAGCATCTTCGGCTCATAGAGTTCGGCTTCCCAGGAACCAGCGTTCCGCCATTCCGTAAAACCGGCCGGCGGCTGCAGGGGATCGTCGCTCTCGCCGACGACAAAGTCGGCCAAGCTCAAATTCGCATCGAAGGCACCATTCGATGCTGAACGTGAGTCCCGTCTCATGTGCACAGGCTCAAGATGTAAAGTAACGGCAGCCAAATCAACGCCATAACTGCTCCATCCGCTTTTCCCACGCCTCGTGGTTCTTTTTTGCGTCAGTGATGAACGGTGAGGCGGCGATCGCCTTAATAATGAAGCGGTTGATCGGCGCCCACGGAAAGCGCAACGGCCGCAGCACATCCAGGAAGAGCACGACGCGCACCCCGTCGGTCTCGTTCCAGACCTCGTGGTTGTAGGTGTCGTCGAAAAAGATCGTCTTCCCTTCCTCCCAATGCGCGAACTGGTCGGCCACGCGGATGCGGCATCGCTCGCGCGGCTCGGGCACGATGAGACCGAGGTGGCAGCGGACGACACCTTTGTATGGCCCGCAGTGCGCGGCGATGTGCATGCGCGGCGAGAGGATGGAAAAAAAAGCGGTCTGCGCCCCTGGCACCCGCTGGAGCAGCTCGATCGTGCGCGGGCAGCGTTCGGCATTGCCCGGCGCGGCCATCCCGTAGGCGAAGAAGAAAAACGTCTTCCATTGGTCCGGCGGCGCGAGGTGCTTCTGGTCGGGCGAGATGTCCTTGAAATCGGGCAGCTCATCGCGCCGCTTCAGCACTTCATCGAGTTCCGCGCGGATCGTCTCCCAGTTCGCCTCCAGTTCCTTCGCCCAGGAAAATTGCTCCGGGGCAAAGAATGGACGGTCGCCCACGAGCGAGGCGCGACCGATCCCCTTCTGCACCTGCTGCAGGAACATCCGGCCATACTGCATGATGAACTGACGGGAGCCGGCCTTCACGAGAGCGCGCACTCTAGCGGCGAGCGTCGCAGCGGCAAGCTCCGACCCAAAAAGTGGCGACCCTAACGGGATTCGAACCCGTGTTACCGCCGTGAAAGGGCGGTGTCCTAGGCCACTGGACGATAGGGTCAGGAAGAGCGCCCAATATCAGAAGCTCACTCCGACCGCGCAAGTGATTTACCGGCGAGAACCAAAGCCGCCGTCCGCTCCGTCGCCCCGCGATGCGGAGAGAGCACCTCCGCCGCCTGGCGGACGAGGGCATCCCGCCGTGCCGCATTGCGCAGGAGATCGAGCGCGGCCGCGGCCAACTCCTCCGCGTTAGCGATCAGGACCGCGCCGTCGTTTTCCAGCAACGACTTCGCGAGTGCGGCAAAATTCTCCATGTGCGGACCGAAAATAACCGGCCGGCCGGCCATGATTGGCTCCACCGGGTTTTGCCCGCCGTGCGTGGTCAGGCTCTTCCCGATGAAGACCGCGGTCGCGGCCGCATACCAGTGGCGCAGCTCGCCGGTGGTATCGAGCAGGATGACATCGACCGGGCCTGCCCCCGGCGCGGCGGCCGCGCTGCGCGCGACAAAACGCAGACCCTGCTGTCGCAGCATCGCGGCTACCTCGGCGCTGCGCTCCACATGCCGCGGGGCGAGGATGAGCAGCGCATCTGGCAGCTCAGCCCGCAACCGCTGGAAAACCTGCGCGAGGATTTCCTCCTCGCCGGGATGCGTGCTGCCGCCGAGCAGGATGGGACGCGTCTCCGCGATCCCCAGTTCGCGCAATACCTGGCGCGGCTGCTCCGCGTCCATCTGCGTCTCGCTTGGATCGTATTTGATGCTACCCGTGTGTCGGATCACGCTGGGCCTGACGCCGAGCGCTTCCCAACGGGTGACGTCGCGCGCTTCCTGCACACAGACGAGATCGAGACAGCGAAACGTCGGCCGGACGATGGCGGCAAACTTCCGGAAGCGTCGCTCCGAGCGATCCGAGAGTCGCGCATTGACGAGGGCCAATGGGATCCCGCGATTTCGCGCTTCAGCCGCGAGGTTCGGCCACACTTCCGCTTCCACGAGCACGATCGCCTGCGGCCGGATGGCACGAAAGGCGCGTCGGGTGACCGGCCAGAAATCGAGCGGGTTGTAGAGAACGATCGTCCCGTCCGGCATGCCCTGCCGGGCCACGCTGTAGCCGGTGGAGGTGGTCGTCGTGAGGACGGAGCGGAACTGCGGATCACGCGCTCTCAGCTTGGTCAGAAGCTTCAGCGCGATCACGACTTCACCCACGCTCACGGCATGAATCCAGGTGTGCGGATGCGCCGCCAGCCGCGCACGCAATTCGGCGTCGTAACACCCGAAGCGCTGGCCGAAGTTTTCGCGGTAATTGCCGCGGCGCCGCGCCTTCCGCAGGTAGCCCGGGAGGAAGACGAGCAGCGCGAAGGGGAAGAGAAGATTGTAGAAAAACCGAATCATCCCGGCGCGTGCTCGAGAAAGAGAACCTCGGTCGCGCCGTATGTCTTGGCGCGCAGCACCGACCAGAGACGCAAGTCGACCAGCTCCTCGCCCGGCCGTTTCTCGAGAACAAAAATCCCGTCCGGGACGAGTGCCTCAGCCAGCTTTTCGTTCTCGAGCAGGAGCCGGGTGAATTCGCCGCCCGTCTTCGTTTTCTCGTAAGGCGGATCAGCGAAGATGATGTCGTATTTTTCGTTGATCCGGGGACGCTCGAAAAAGGCAAACACTTC
>JBKJKL010000064.1:0-4111 GCA_046597485.1 Chthoniobacterales bacterium | reverse complement strand
ATCCCGGCAATGATCGTCTGGCCGGTATCTTCATGGGTGAAGACTTTGAAAGTCGGATCTTCTTCGGAGAGGCGCTGCAAGGCGATGCCCATTTTCTCTTGGTCCTGTTTCGTCTTGGGCTCGATCGCCATCGAGATAACAGGATCAGGGAACGAGGGCGGCTCGAGCAGGATCGGGTAATCCTCATCGCACAGCGTGTCTCCAGTCGTGATATTCTTAATGCCGACGATGGCCGCGATGTCGCCTGCGTAACAGGTATCGATGTCTTCGCGCTTGTCGGCTTGAATCTGGATCAAACGCGAGATGCGCTCGCGCTTGTTCGTGCGCGGATTGTAAACGTTGTCCCCCTTTGAGAGAGAACCGGAGTAAACGCGGAAGAAAACGAGCTTACCGACGAACGGATCACTCCAAAGCTTGAAAGCGAGCGAACAAAATTTGCCGTTGTCGTCCGTCGGCGCTTCCATCTTCTCGTGCGTGTCGGGTTCCATCCCAACGGCGGGCGGAATGTCGAGCGGACCCGGGAGATAATCGATGACTGCATCGACGAGATACTGGACGCCCTTATTCTTGAACGCAGAGCCGCCGACCACCGGCACAAATTTGTTGGCGATCGTCTGGCGACGAATGCCCGCCTTCAGCATCTGGGGCGTAATCTCCTTCTCTTCCAAGACCGCTTCCGCGATCTCGTCGTCGATATTGGAAATCTGCTCGACCAGCGTGGCGTAAGCCTTTTCGACCTGTTCCTTGTTCTCTTCGGGAACGTCACGCACCTCGTAGACCGAGCCCATCGAATCGTCGTCGAGATAGAAAACCGCCTTGCGATTCACGACGTCGAGCTGGCCTTTGAGATAATCCTCTTTCCCGAGCGGGATCAGAATCGGCCACGCGTTCGCGGCCAGTTTCTTGTGCATCGAATCGATCGAGGCATCGAAGTCGGCCCCAACCCGGTCCATCTTGTTAATAAAAGCGATGCGAGGAACGAGATACTTGTTTGCCTGACGCCAAACGGTCTCGGATTGCGGCTGCACGCCAGCGACCGCGTCGAAGACTGCGATTGCACCGTCTAGGACACGCAACGAACGCTCAACCTCGGCGGTGAAATCGACGTGCCCGGGGGTGTCGATGATGTTCACGCGCATTTTGATGCCGTCGAACATCTTGTAAACGCCCGGCTCCGGCTTCTGCATCCACGCACAAGTGGTGGCAGCAGAGGTGATCGTAATGCCACGTTCCCGCTCCTGCTCCATCCAATCAGTCACGGTCGTGCCCTCATGCACTTCACCGATCTTGTGGATCATGCCGGTGTAGAAAAGAATGCGCTCGGTAAGAGTCGTCTTGCCCGCATCGATGTGCGCAGCGATCCCGATGTTCCGCGTCTTCTCGAGCGGGAAATTACGATCCGGCGAATTGGGATTCGTCGATTTAGGTTTATCTAGAGTCGCGGTAGCCATGACCAAAAAATCGTTACCAGCGGAAATGTGCAAAAGCGCGGTTCGCTTGCGCCATCTTGTGGGTGTCATCGCGCTTCTTGATCGCGTTGCCTTGGCCGGCGGCAGCATCTTTCAGCTCCGCGGCGAGCGCATCCGCCATCGGCATGCCGCGGCGGTTATCGGCAAACGTGACGATCCAGCGCATCGCGAGTGAAACTTGGCGGGCCGGGGTCACTTCCATCGGCACCTGGTAGGTTGCACCGCCGACGCGGCGGGATTTTACTTCGAGACGAGGACGGACATTCTCGAGCGCCTTGTTGACGACTTCGAGGGGATCGACTGCATCCGAGTTCTCCCGGGATTTGTCGATTGCCGTATAGACGATCCGTTCGGCGAGGGACTTCTTCCCCCGCTTCATCACGGTCGAAATTAGACGGGCGACTGCGACGCTGCCGTAGCGCGAGTCAACCTTCTCCTCCTTCTTGTAAACTTTCCGCCGACGAGACATGTGATTTCGGTTTTCGTAGTTCTAAAAGACTTACTTCTTCTTCTTGCCCTTCGCTCCGGCCGCGGCGGCATCGCCACCCGCTTTCGGACGCTTCGCCCCATATTTCGATCGGCTGCGCCGGCGTCCATCCACCCCGAGACTGTCGAGCGTGCCGCGCACGATGTGATAACGCACACCGGGCAAATCTTTCACGCGACCGCCGCGCACGAGCACGATGGAGTGCTCTTGCAGGTTGTGCCCTTCGCCGGGGATGTAGGCTATGATCTCCTGCCCATTCGTCAACCGGACCTTCGCGACCTTGCGCAAAGCCGAGTTCGGCTTCTTCGGGGTGCGGGTCATCACTTGCGTACAGACGCCGCGGCGCTGTGGACAATTCTTCAACGCCGGTGATTTCGATTTCACCGAAATCTTCTTTCGTCCGTTGCGAATGAGCTGATTGATCGTTGGCATGTTGTCTTAAACAAGAGCCGCCCAAACCGGACGAAAACGTCTGGATTCGGGCGACGAAAAACCCGCGCTCAGGACCTCAAGTCGCCTCAAACGCCTGATGCGGGGAGCGGCACTATAGGAACGAAAGATGAGGCCGCAAGAGGGAATTTGCGCACACTGCCCTCGGGCACGTCTCCTGCGCAAAGCGCTGCCCCCGTGGACTTCGATCAACTCGTTAGACCAGCGATTGCCCCCAGCTCCTCCCAGCGCGCGTAGAGGCGCGCCACATCCGCGCGCGCCGCGCGCAGCTCGGCCTCGAGCGAGGGGAAATCGGCTGCCCGGGTCAGGAAAAGTCCCGGATCGAGCAGGAGCGTCTCGATCCGCGCCACCTCGTTCTCCGCCGCGAGGATCGCCGCCTCCATTCCCTCGAGTTCGCGTTCCTCTTTCCACTTCAATTTCCGCCCGCGCGCCGCCGGCTGAGTCGTCGGAGCGGAGGTAGCCGGCGCGCTCGCCGCAATGGTACCCGCCCTCGCTTCCTCGGCCCGTTTCTCGAGATAGTAATCGTAATTTCCGACCGCATAGCGCACGCCAGTTTCCTCGAAGGCGAAGATGGCGGTGCAGACGCGATTCAGGAAATAGCGGTCGTGGCTGACCACGATCACGCTTCCCTTGAACGCAACCAACGCCTCCTCGAGCAGCCGCAAGGTGCCGAGGTCGAGATCATTTGTCGGCTCATCGAGGATGAGCACATTGCCGCCGCGCTTTAAGATCTTTGCGAGCAGTACGCGGCTCCGTTCCCCGCCGCTCAGCTGGTTGATCTTGGTATTGATTCGCTCCTCGCTGAAGAGGAACCGCCGCAGGTAGCTGCGGAGGGTGATGTTTTCCTCGCCGAGGCGCACATATTCGGTCCCCTCGCCCACCTCTTCCCAAACGGTCTTCTGGTCGTCGAGCAGGACACGATTTTGATCGATGTAATTAATCTCCGTCCGCGCGCCGATCTCTACCTCGCCGCTCGTCGGCTCGAGTTGTCCGAGCATGATCCTGAGCAGCGTCGATTTGCCGACGCCGTTCCGGCCCACGATCCCGAGCCGCTCGCCCGCGCTCAGGTTTAACGAGACGTTCTCAAACAAGCTGCGGCCACCGAGTTCCATCCCGACCTCGCGCAATTCCACCACGCGATTCGCCAGCTTCGGCGCCGGCGGGATGATCAGGTCGACATCGAGTTCCGCTTCCGGCGCTTCCTGCGAGACCATCTCGAAATAACGCTCCACCCTATCGACGGATTTCGTCCGGCGCGCGCGTGGCGCTTTCCGCACCCATTCCAGCTCGCGTTTCAGGAACTTCTGCCGCTTGTGCTCCTGCATCTCCTCGACCGCGGCGCGCTGCGCGCGAGCCAGCAGGTAGTCGGTGTAATTCCCGTCGTAGCTGTGGAATTTCCCGCGCGAGAGCTCCACCACGCGAGTCGCGATCCGGTCGAGAAAATAGCGGTCGTGCGTCACGAACAGGCAGGTGCCCTGGTAGCGCGCGAGGAAATCCTCCAGCCATTCGATCGAGCTGGTATCGAGATGGTTCGTCGGCTCATCGAGAATCAGGAAATCTGGCCGCGCCAGCAACGCCCGGCAAAGCGCGACGCGCCTCTTCTCGCCGCCCGATAAGTTCGCCACCAGCCGGTCCGGCTCCGGCGCGTGCAGGTTCGTGATGAGGCTCTTCGCCCGGTGCTCCAGGTTCCAGCCATCGCAGTGCG